>NZ_JAJJPB010000019.1:0-68533 GCF_020908015.1 Clostridium aromativorans | reverse complement strand
TAGCCATATAATTTTGGTAATACACTGAGGTTGGTTCGACCTTTAGAGCTTAGGTAAACTTGTTCCGTTAGGAATATTGACTAAGAAGCCATCTACTTCTATAAGTAGTGGTAGTTCACATACAAATAATAAATCAAAAATGCACTGATATCGCAGATTAAAATAAGTGCAGACATAGGAAGATAAGTATAATTTCCGCCTATTCCCACTAACGGTGAAAGTATTCCACCGACTAGGTTCATGAAAAGTCCTAATATAGCGGAAGCGCTTCCAGCTGATTTTTTTTGGTTTTGCATGGCCAGTGAAAAGGCAGCTGTGTTTACAATTCCTACTGTGGACACTATAAAAAACAGTGGAATAGTTACCAATAATAAATATTTTGGCAAAAATGAGCTGATAAATAGAGCTGTACTTCCAAAGGCAGCAATGGAAATACCAATTTTCAACAGTAAATTTTCTCCCAGCTTTTCAGCAAGTTTACCTGTAATTTGCGACATCAATACAATTCCAAGACCATTTGTTGCAAATACTAGACTAAAATCCTGAGCAGACAGTCCGAATATATTCTGAAGTACAAAGGAAGAGCCGGAAATATAACAGAACATTGCCCCCGTGATCAAACCTTGTATAAGGGCATAACTTATAAAAATTCTATCGCTGACCAATGATTTAATTACAGTAAGAGTATTCTTGTATTTATTTTCCCTTGAAAGATCAGCTGCCAGTGTCTCTTTAAAGTAGAAAAGTACTGCTAAAAATAAAATTATACCGATAATGCCAAGGACTATAAATACTCCTTTCCAGGTGGTAAATTTTAAAATGATCCCACCAAAAACAGGTGATAAAATTGGGAATATACCATTTACTGCCATGAGTAATGAGAAGAATTTTGTAAGTTCTGTACCATCGTAGAGATCTTTGGCGATGGCTCTAGAAATTACAAGACCTGCTGCACCTGATATTCCCTGAATAAATCTTAAAATGATAAGCACCCAGATTGAAGTGACAGAGGAACATAAAAAAGAAATAATTGTAAAAATAATGAGTCCCACCAGAAGGGGCTTTTTTCGACCATGTTTGTCACTATAAGGACCAACTATAAGTTGACCTACTGCAAGCCCTATTAAGCAAGTTGTTATGCTCATCTGTGTGAGAGAAGTAGTTGTATGCATTTGCCTCTCAATTAGTGGAAGTGAAGGGAGGTACATATCCATAGAAAGAGGACCGAAGGCTCCTAATGTTCCCAGTAAGAAAATAAGACCTATAGATGGTTTACTACTATTTGTTCTAGATATCAATTGATTTTCCTCCTACAGTTTTTATAAATGTTAATCATTGTTACATATTCATTACAGTTGTGCTGTAATGAATGAAAGTGAGTAATTTAATCCAATTGAAATTTATACCTAACTGACGGATTGGGAATTCCAGTTAGGTGCAGGTCCCCTCAAATATGATATCAAAGCTGCAAAAAGGCTGAAGAAAAACGAGATTGTAAAGGCTGTTCTAAGACCCCTTATAAATTGGTTTGATGCAATACTGGCAGAGGAAACATGAGAATGTACAAAAAGAGACTGCATTGCGTCAGGAGGTATGCTTGTAGAAATTATAGCCATGGATATGGCAATGCTCAGAACCATTCCTGCATTATTAAACATAGTTCTTACTCCTGCGGCTATTCCTCTTTTATCAGCCGGGACATTTGACATTATTGCACTGGTATTTGGAGAAAAAAACATTCCGGATCCGATTCCAGTAATTATCATACAGAGTACCAAAGTTCCCATGGAAGAAGTTGTACTTATTTTCATAAACCCAATTAGACCAAGAGCAGATACCAGGAGGCCTGCAGAACTCAGTATCCTTGCGCCGTATTTGTCGCAGATCCAGCCGCTTACAGGTGAAACAGCCATCATTGCAATTGCAAAAGGGGATAGAAGTATACCTGCCGTTATTGGATCAATTCCCTTGTCTCCTTCAAAATAAAATATTAGGAGAAATGTTACGGCACCTCTGGCAATACCATTTAAAAGTGTGCTTGCATATGCAAAGGCAAGAAGTCTTGTTTTTAAGAGTCTCATATCCAGCATGGGGTACTCTTTGTGATTTTCAATATAGATAAATGCGGCTATAAGTAACATGGCAATTGAAAACAGCAGTATTACAGGCTTATTCAGCCATTTTGTAAATCCTCCAAGTGTAAGGGCAAGCAAAAGAGAAAGTAATCCAAAAGTAAAAGTAAATGTACCACTGAAGTCAAATTTTTCATCAACATTAGTATCCTTCATTTCTCTAAGGGATATTGCAGCCCAAAAAGTTCCGAAAATACCTATGGGAATGTTGATGTAAAAAATATTTCTCCAGCCGAAATTTATTAGAAATCCTCCTAGAATTGGTCCTATAACTGCGGCAACGCTTACCACCATTGAATTTACTCCAAGGGCTTTTCCCAGTTCTCCTTTAGGAAAAGCATCTGTTATTATAGCGGTGCTGTTTGCAATCATGAGAGAAGCACCTACAGATTGTACCATTCTAAATATCAAAAGTTCAGTTCCAGTTGAAGACAGTGCGCAGAACAATGATGCTATGGTAAATAGGGAAAAGCCAGAAACATATAATTTTTTTCTGCCGAACATATCTGCTATTCTTCCAATAGAAGGTACTAAGATAGTCAACGAAAACATATATCCCATTATTGTCCACATTATTATGCCCATGCCTGCATTTAAATCCTTCATAATCACAGGCAGGGCAATCATGAGGGTACTTGCGCTTAACACAGAAAAAAGAGCTCCTATTGTGGTGCATGAAAGAGCAATCCATTTGTAACCTGGTTTATTCATTTTATGTCATCTCCTGTCTTATAATTGAAAATAAATCATACATTGTATGTACTGCTGTCTAATTTCTGTAAATTTTCAAGCAGATCGCAGCATCTTTTTTTTATTCTCTCCAGAGATTTTTCTTTATTTTCTATGGAACTTATCTGAGTTTTTATTTTTTTAATATATTTTTGAATTTCATCCGTATCTTTGCTGCTGTCATTTTCAAGCATTTCAGATACGGATTTTTTAATCATCATAAAATTTTTTATATCTTTCAGGGAAAAGCCCAGAGTGTTTTTTAGATCTTTAATTCTTTCAATTTTCATTATGTCTTCTTCTGTGTACAATCTGTAACCACAGTTGCTCCGTTTTGGTATGACAAGCTTCATATCTTCATAGTACCTGAGAGTTCTTTTGGTCAAATTGGTTTTTAGAGCTACTTCTTCAATCTTATAGTTATCTTTATAAGTGATAATATCGCCTTCCTAATATTTATTTCGATGCTGCTTAAGTAAACTCCATTTGAATCTAAAAATCACTTGATTTAGAATATATTTACATGATAAAAATAAATTATACTACTGATAAACGTTAACGTCAAGGTAATGAATTTACAGATTTACAGCGGCTGAGGGCAGCTATAGTATTGTATGGTGCTGCTATCTAATGGAATATGGTTTTGCTGAAAAATCTGATATAATATGAAAGTGAAGTGTATAAAATGCTATAGATTGATATTGATAATGAAAGGATAGGTGTGGATATGGGGTATGAAAGTATCGATAGGAATGCTATTAAAACCTGGATCATTGGAAGAACAATAGTGAGTATCATAATTTTTACCATATATATTTTGATTAAATATCTACTTATTGTTCCAAGGTTCAACTATATATTAATGGTTAATTATTTAATAAATATATTGGAATTTATCATAATTTTATTTTCCATAATGGAAAGTTTTGTATGGCCGTTTTTAGAATATCAGCAGTGGAAATATGGTATATTTGAAGACAAAATTGAACTGATAAGGGGAATTATAGTCAGAAAAAAGACGATAATTCCTATTTCAAGAATCCAAAATTTAAAGATAGAGCAGGGGCCCATTCAGAGAATTTACAAAATAACTTCTGTAAATATTATAACTGCAGGTGGCTGCCACGAAATACCTGCAATACCAGTTAAAGAGGCAGAAGCAATTTCGGAAAGACTTAAAAGAATTATAGAAATGGGAGAGAGAAATGTATAAAGCAGAGAGAAACCATATTTTAAAAATATTTTATGATATGGCAAAATTGATTAAGGAGTTTATAGGAATTGTAGTTGCAGTAGGTGTCCTGGTTAGCAAAATAGGATTAATGAAGTCCATACTTATAGGGAGCGGGCTGTTTGCTGTGGTTATTTTATGTGAATTTCTGATGTGGAGAAAAAATTTTTTTATAATAAGGGAAAGCTCTATATATCATCAGGAGGGGATATTCAATATAAAAAAAGTAGAGATTCCATTTAAAAGAATTAATACTATAGACGTTTCTCAAAAATTTATAGAGAGGGTTTTCAAGGTTGCCACTATTAAAATTGACACTGGAGATACTTCAAACAAAGGCAGTGAGTTAAAATTTACTTTAAAAAGAACTAGAACTGATCAGTTGAGAGACATTCTATTGAAGAGAGGAACTATTGATAATGAAAGTCAGGAGAAAAAACCATATACCGTAAAACCTAGAGAACTCATTGTATATTCTCTTATATCAAATTCAGTATTGAAGGGAATTGGGATGTTGTTTGTGGCACAGCAATTTTTTGACCAATATCTAAAAAATTTTGTTTCTGTAAATACTTCTCTGTATGTGGACGAACTTAAGAGAGAAGATATCTACCATGCCGTATACACCATATCATTTATAGTATTGGGACTGATATTTATAAGCATGATTTTGTCAATAATATATGTCTTTTTCAAATACTATGATTTTAAGATGTGGTCGAATGGAGACAAAATATACATTAAATATGGGGCTGTAAACAGGAAAAGTTACAGTTTTGACAGGGAAAAGATAAAGGGGATCCATATAAAACAGACATTCCTCATGCAGTTTTTTGGCTTTTTTACAATGGAAATTGAAAGTATCGGGTATGGGGATGAAAAGGAAGAAAAAGCTATACTGTATCCAATGTGTACCAATTCTTTAAAAGATCAAATTATTGAAGATGTGCTGTGTGAATTCAAATATATTGGGGAAATTACAAAACCAAATAAAAATGCAGGTTTTAGATTTTTCTATAAAAAAATTATTTTTTGGGCAGTTACGGTTCTTATATGTCTTTTTATAAAGCCTGAATTTGCGGTATTTACTTTAATATTGCTATTGCTTCTGATGATTATAGGATATCTTGAATTTAAAAATACTGCCTTTGGGACTGATAAAAATTTAATTTACATGGCTTATCACGGCTTCAATAAAACTCAGTCTGTATTGAAAATGACAGCGGTTCAATCGCTTACTGTGTCTCACACTTATTTTCAACACAGAAGGGGATTCTGTGATTACAGTATTATTTTGTACAGTTCAAATGCTGGCAAAATTTTAAAAGTAAAAAATTTAAAGAACGGTATTGCAGAAAGAGCTTTTAAATAAAATATGAATTGTAATATAATCTATATAAGATGTAGATGCAATATTTATGCGGCATATAAAGGATATAATTTATATGGAAGGAAGATGTAAAATTATGAAAATAATTGCGATTAACGGAGGTCCGAGAAAGAAGTGGAATACTGCAACTTTGCTTGAAAATGCATTGAAGGGTGCAGCTTCACGGGGGGCTCAAACTGAAATGGTACACCTCTATGATCTCTCTTACAAGGGATGTATAAGCTGTTTTTCCTGCAAGGAAGTTGGTGGAAAGAGTTATGGAAAATGTATACTTAAGGATGATCTGACACCGATTTTAAGAAAAATTAAGAATTCAGATGCATTTATTATAGGCTCACCTGTTTATCTGGGAGATGTTACAGGAGCTCTGCGGTGTTTTTTGGAACGACTGCTATTCCAATATCTTGTTTATGATAAAAATCATTCAAGTTTGCTAAAGAAGAAAATTCCATCGGCTTTTATTTATACCATGAATGTAGATGAATGTAATTTGGAGAAAGTAGGTTATAAGGAATATTTCCGAAAAATGCAGGAGATTGTAGAGCGTATTTTTGGACCTACAGAGGAACTTTATTCAACAGATACATTACAGTTTTCTGATTATTCCAGATATGTTAGCACATTATTTGATTCGGAGAAAAAAATGAAAAGACATAGAGAAGTATTTCCGAAAGATTGTAGAAGAGCCTATGAATTAGGTGAAAAATTGGCAGAAAGTCGAAAATAATTTTGTGGATTTTCTAGAAATATGAGTAGTAAAAAAGCACAAGTTATCGTATTGACTTGTGCTTTTTTATTACGATTTTTAAAATTTAAGCAAATATTGTTTTTTTCCTTGTAAAAAGGGAAACAATAAGTCCGAGAATAAGTCCTGTAATCATAGGTACAACCCATCCCATGCCAAGATTGAAAAATGGAATGTAGTTTCCATAGAATTTCAAAATATGTTGTATAAAAGGTATGGATTTAACTGCAGATGGCAGGGCATTTATGCAATCGGCTATGCTTACAAAGAGAGTGAACAGTGTAGTGAGCACGTATACGCATTGGCGGTTTTTGAAAAGTTGCGATAATAAACCGAGTAAAATTAAAGCGATAGCTAGTGGGTACAGGAACATTAAAACGGGGATTGAAAGTAAAATTATCTGAGTCAATCCAACGTTAGCTACAAGGCAAGCTATGATTGTAAAAAGAATTACATAGCTGTTATAGTTAAGACTTCTCGGGAACAATTTATAAAATGTCTCGGAACAAGCAGTTATAAGTCCAATTGCGGTCTTCAAGCAGGCTACTGTTACAATCAACGCAAGCAAAATACTGCCCCAGGAACTGAAATAATAGTTTGCTACCTGGGCTAGCGCAATTCCTCCATTTTCGGATACAGGAAATTTTCCAACACTTGTAGCACCTACGTAAGCCAGACATCCATAAATCAGTCCCATGAGTAAAATGGTTACTATACCGGATTTGATAGTTCCAACTGCAATTCCCCTTGAACTTGTAACTCCAAGGTCTCTTAATGTTCTTACAACTATAATTCCAAAAGCCAGAGAGGCTAATGCATCCATAGTATTATAACCTTCTAAAAACCCCTTAAAAAAGGGAGTATTGGTATAGGCATCCACGATTTTTGCATTGGCTGCGGTTCCCATAGGATGTACAATACTTGTTACTATTAAAATAGCAAGAAATATTAAAAAAATTGGATTTAGAACTTTTCCAACCCAGGTGAGAATTTCGTTTGGCCTTAAAGAAAAAAACAGTGCCGCAAGAAAAAATATGATGGTGAACAGAGCAAGCCCTAATCTAGCATATTGACTTGGGATAAAAGGAGTAAGTCCAATTTCATAGGAAACCGTTCCAGTCCTGGGCAGTGCAAAAAATGGTCCTATTGTTAAATATAGCAGCAGTGTCATTACGTAACCATAAATGGGATGAACTCTGCTTGCAAGATCAAATAAGCCTGAACTTTCGGAAACACCAATGGCAACAACACCTAAAAAGGGAAGACCAATAGCTGTTATGAGGAATCCCAATGTTGCTATAGATACATGGGCACCAGCCTCTTGTCCCATATGTACTGGAAATATTAAGTTTCCTGCCCCAAAAAATAGTCCAAACAGCATAGACCCAACTATGATGTAAGACCATAAAGATAATTTTTTATCCAAAATAAATCAGCCCCCAACTATAAATTGATAATTTTATGAATTCTCTTATTGATAGATAAAAGAATTCATTTATTAATAATACCATAAATGCTCTCAAGCACACTTAACTACCGTATAATTTTTTATTTTCTGAAAAAATTTATTTGTGATATTGCTACTGTGAACTGAAAATGTTATTATTTAATTGACAATAAAATAACAAACAAATTCTTTACAATAATATTCAGGAAAGGATGTTTTATTTATGGCAACATTAAAATTACTAAGAGCTCCATTAAAGTATATACAGGGAAAAGATTCGCTGTTGGATTTTTATGAAGAAACCAAGGATTTAGGTTCTTCTTTCCTATTTATTTGCAGTAACAGCGGATACAAAAATTGTCATGTTAAAATTGAAAAAAGTTTTGAGAATACTGATAGTAAATTACATTTTGAAATTTTCAGCGGGATTAGTTCCAACAGTGAAATTGAAAGGATGAGAAAAATTGTAAGAGATGAGCACATTGAGGTGGTTGTAGGAGTTGGCGGAGGCTCAGCTATTGATACAGCCAAGGCTACAGCTTATTATGAAAAATGTCCTGTAACGGTTGTACCTACGGTAACGGCTACAGATGCACCTTGTACAGGACTTTCTGTTATTTACAATGATGATGGTACTTTTTACAAATATTTATTTTATCCTAAAAACCCAGAAGCAGTTATAGTGGATAGCAAAATTATAGCAAATGCACCTGTAAAATTTCTAGTAGCGGGTATGGGAGATGCACTTGGTACCTATTTTGAAGCCAGGGCTTGTGTTAGAACTGATTCTCCAAGCCTAGAAAATGGAGGCATATCCATGTCTGCCATGGCACTTTGCAAATTATGTTATAGCACATTGATGGAATACGGCTACCAAGCCAAGTTGTCCTGTGAGAAACATTTGATTACACCTGCTCTGGAAGCCATTATTGAGGCTAATGTATATCTGAGTGGAGTAGGTGCTGATAATGGGGGACTTGCGGTTTCACACTCTGTATACAACGGATTTACGGCTTTGCAAGAATGTGAAAACACAATGCATGGACCTTTAGTCGCATTTGGTACTATGACACAGCTTATTTTGGAAAGGGCTCCGCAAGAAGAATTAAAAAAGGTCATGGATTTTTGCTATAAAGTGGGCCTGCCTATAACATTAAACCAAATTGGTGTAACGGATGAAAGAAGAGTCTATATAGCGGCTCAAAAAGCTTGTGTGCCGGGAGAGACAGTTCATAATTTAGCAGGAGATGTAACTCCGGATCAGCTGTATGATGCAATACTGACAGCGGATTTACTTGGCCGGGAATATTTTAAATAGTAAAATATGGATTGTATAAAAAGGGCAAGATGCCCTTCTTTATATATTTTTAAAAGATTGACAGAGCAAGATTATTTTATCTGTAACATTTTGCGAGTACTATCCATACAATATAATTGGTAAATTATTTAAGAAGGAACAAGAATGCAAGGAGGTTCCTAATGTATAGTAATGAATTTTTCCGCTGTCCATATCTATACCGTATTGATGAACCCATGTGTCCATTTTTAAATAGACAGATGGGATATTACGACGATCTTGGATATTATGATTATCCTGAAGATCTCATACGTTCTTATGAAAATGGTTATAGAAACATGTTCGTGCCACAAATGCCTGGTGACAGATGGAGTAGATGGGAAGATCTAGGGGGTGCATTGACATCGGCACCTGCCGTTTCATCATGGGCTTCTAATAGGCTGGATACTTTTGTAAGGGGAACAGACAATGCACTGTGGCATAAATGGTGGAATGGCTCTAGATGGAGTGACTGGGAAAGCCTAGGTGGAAACTTGACCTCGGCACCTGCTGCTGTTTCCTGGGGAAACAACAGGATTGATGTATTTGCAAGAGGTACTGATAATGCTATGTGGCATATATTCTGGAATGGCTCACGATGGAGTGGTTGGGAAAGTCTTGGAGGTACATTGACATCGGCACCTGCCGTTTCGTCATGGGCTCCTAATAGGCTGGATACTTTTGTAAGGGGAACAGACAATGCACTGTGGCATAAATGGTGGAATGGCTCTAGATGGAGTGACTGGGAAAGCCTAGGTGGAAACTTGACCTCGGCACCTGCCGCTGTTTCCTGGGGAAACAACAGAATTGACGTATTTGCACGTGGACAAGGTAATCGATTGTATCATCTGTGGTGGAATGGCTCTCGTTGGAGTTCATGGGAAGATCTTGGCGGAAGATTAACTTCCGGCCCGGCTGTCTCTTCCAGAGGGACAAATAGACTTGAGGTCTTTGCAAGAGGCTTAAATAACCAGTTGATTACTAGATCATGGAATGGATCCAGGTGGAGTGATTGGCGCAGCTTGGGTGGAAACATAACTTCCGAACCTGCTGCGGTATCTTGGGGGCCAAATAGAACAGATGTATTTGCTAGAGGAAGAAATAATGCCATGTGGCATATATACAGAAACTAAATTCAAAAGTTGAAGAGTTCAAATACCAAATAGTGGAAATACGATATTTGAACTCTACTATTTTCAATATAATCTATGCAGTTGCATATAGTAAGTTATTTGTATAATATAATAAATTAAGTATTATATTCTTTATATTTCCAGGGAAATTTTGAAAAATTACTGTACGATATTTTCTGTGTAGGATGTATATAAAAAATAATATGTTGAAATAAAAATGTACCTGTATATAAAATTCAGGTACATTTTACAAATATTTCATTTCTAATTTCTATCCGAACACTCCCATTTGCTAACACTTCCGAAATTAGCAAACTTAAGAATCACTTTATTTATAAACAAGTTTTATGGTGAGATTTCTACATATTGATTTTGCAGCAGCTTTATTGTTAGGAGCAGTACCACTTTTTCAGTAATTTTATGGGAATCCTTATTTAAAGACGATTTGCGATCTTGGTTTTTTGGATGTTCAAGAATATCAGTTTCAACAATTTCTGAATTTATCAATTGACAAAATACACTTTCATTAAAAGGTTGAATTAATTTAAAATTTTGTTCATGGGCATTTTGAGCTATACTATCTTTTTCGGAAATACCACAGATTTTAACATCAGTTTCTGATATATCTATTTTATTTTGAGAAGGAGTAGGTGTAAATTTAGGGGGAGTTTTAAGGGGGATTTTAGTGGCGCACTTAAATGGTATTTTAGCGGAAGAATATTTTAAAATTTCTCCTTTAACCTGTTCTTTCGAAATATATTCAATATTTTTTTTAATAAAACCATCTATGAATACTATTCCCGTATTATATTTGTGGCTTTCAAAGCTAGGTGTAAATTTAAACTGATTTAAATATACGTTTTTTCCTATGTCCTTAATTTCTGATACAGTATCTTGCAGCTTAAGGGAAGATTGAACAGTAATAATTACTTTGCATTCTGCTAGTACTACTGGAACTTTTATCGTCACTGGTCCTTTAATTGCCTTGGAAATATAAGGAATGTTTTCGCAAAGAGGTAGCATTTCTGAAGTAACGGTCGTTTCGCAATTTTCGACAGCAATTTTATTTTTATTTGAGGGTATAATTTGCTCAGTATTAACATTTTCTAATAAGATATGATTTTCATTGCACTGTTGATTATGATTTAAATCAGATTCAAGAAGATTTGGCGTATGAACAGAATTATCTTCTATATATTTTTTGTTTTGATTGTTGTAATAATTTCTATTAGGTTCAATGTATTCTACGATTTTATCATTCTCAAATACTAAAAATTTTTTGTAATAGTGGTTCCACAAATAATTTTTTCCACTATAATGTTTTTTATCATGTCTTTCTCTATATCTGTGGCTATTGTGCTCACGGTGTTTTTTATCATTTTTTATATTATGTTCATTATCTAAGATCACTTCATAATCTTTATTCTGATGCTTTTTATGATGCCTGTCATGGTCTTTTCTTTTATGATGTCTCTTATGATGTTTCCTGTTAAGCTCATTGTCATAATAATTTTTTCCAGGATGATTTTTATCATATTCAGTTGAAGAATATTTTATCTCCATAATTCATTCCCCTTTTAATAGTATTGTAAATTAAGGTGTTTGAAAGGTACAATTATTTTAGATCATTTTATCACTGTTTTTTATATTCTAAAAAATAGATCCAAAACTTTTTTTAGATAAGCTTTGGATCTTCAGTATATAAGTTAGACAATATAATATTTAGAAAGATATTAATATTACTAAATTTCTACTTCTAACAATCTTTTTCTTTAGGCCATGGATCATGAGGGTCAACTGGATCACACGGAGTGCATTCAGAGACAGAAGTATCATATTTTTGAGATGAATTTTCAAAAGTCTTCTTAGGTTCTCCCAGTGAATCGATTCTTACCTGTTGTTTTTGCAGTACTTTTAATGTCAGATCTATCACTATTTTTTCGGTGAATGTACGGAACTCCTGCTCCATAGGACTTCCATAGAGTTTACCGTTTACTGGAACTGGACATTTATGAATGTCAACTTCAGTAATACATGATTTTACTAATTCACAGAAAGGTTTTTCATTAAATATTTCCGTAGTAGTGAAATTTTGATCACAAGGATTACGTCCAATTATAGGATCTGCACAAACGTCACAGCTTTTGAGGCTATCTGTAAAGTATTGCAGCTCTTGTGAATTAGGGTTACTGCGGAAGAAAGGTTTTCTAATGAATTTAACCCTAGTAGTACAATTAAAAGGTACCTTAACTGTGCAGTGTCTTATATCGCCGCATATATTTTTTTTGTCACTGCTTATACATTTTTCTGTTGCATACTCAATATTTTTTCTTACGAAACCTGATATATATAATATACCGGTATCGGATTTCTTATCTTGAGAGAAAGGAATAAGGCGGCATTGAGTTAAATATACATTCTTCTTAATACGTTTTATTTCTATTGCTTCTTTGTCTAATGTTATAGTAGCTTCAACTGGAATAGTTATATTTGTCTCTGCTAGTATAACTGGAATTTTAACAAATGTGTCTCCATATGGAATCACATCTGGTTTTACACGAATTTGATCACACATACCTTCAGTTTTAGCCGTAACAATTGCACAAGATTTATCATTGTTTTGATTATAAGCTAAATTATTAGAGGTATTGTCTGTATAAACTTCATTTTTTTGACCTGATTCATATACATCACTCATAAATAATGTTATCCTCCTTTTTATCTAAGAAAATATGATTAGTAAATGTTGACTGTATCAGATTCTAATATATACTATTCATATTTATAGTTTTTGTTACAGGAAGAATATCCATATTTAATATTCATATGTTTCCCAGGCACACTTTGTTGAGATATTTTTTAGCAATTTCTTTTGCTTTTAACATGAATTTTATATCCGTAGGGGGATTACTCAGTTTATATCGTGGAAAATACCTGGTTAGGTGAAGAGGAATATTTTTATCTATACTGCTTAGAAATTTTGCTATGGATTCTACATCATCCATATTGTCGTTTTCACCAGTTACTAATAGATTGGTTATTTCCACATGGCAGATTTTAGATGAAATTTTTATTGTATCCAATACTGGCTTTAGGTTTCCACCACAGATATTGCTGTAATATTTATTGCTGTAACTTTTTAAATCGATGTTCATGGCGTCTACATAATGAATAAGTTCACTTAAAGGTTTTTCATTTATATACCCGTTGGTTACGAGAACTACAGAAGAAGATTTATCTGCTTCTTTTAAAAGCTTTGCACATTCATATACATATTCATACCATATGGTGGGTTCATTATAAGTAAAAGCAATGCCTATATTATTTTTGGTGGTCAATATTGCTTTTACCAATTGCTCCGGGGGAAGAAAATGGCTTTTTGCTTTGAACTGGGAAATACTATAATTCTGGCAGAAGCTGCAGGTAAAATTGCATCCGAAGCTTCCTGCAGATAATATACAAGTTGAGGGTTTGAAATAGTATAGGGGTTTTTTCTCTATAGGATCTAAAGCAATAGAAGTTATTTCTCCATAGTTGATAGTGAAAAGTTTTCCTTTCTCATTAGTTCTTACTTTACACCTTCCAAAATTGTTTTCACCTATAATGCAGTTGTGAGGACATAGGCAGCAGTGAATTCTATTGTCGTTTAATTTTTCATAAAATTTAGCTTCCATTTTCATAAATATCACCCTATTCTATATGTCTTACCACTTTAAATCTTTCTATAGTATATTTTTCATGAGGATTTATATTTCCCTTTTTCAAAGCAATGGACAATTGTTTATCTACAGTATCTACACCTTCTAAGTCTGGAAGTAGAACACCAGTCTTTCCCTTGCTTTCTACGATAACTCCGTATTTTTTAGGGCTTAGGTCTTTTTTAGTACAAATTTCAGGTGTTGTGAGCACATCTACGGAAAAGATTATATCTGTAAGCTCTGATTTATTTACTTGAATGAATCTTGGATCGTTGATACCGGCTTCTATAGAATTTCTTATGATTTCCTCTGCCACTGAATTGGCGGTAGGGAGTAAAGTACCTATGCAGCCCCTTAACTCCCCGTATTTTTTTAATGAGACAAATACGGCTCTTTTACTGTTTTTCATCTCGTGAGTTACGTAATCGGGAAGTTTAGATATAGGTTTCCCGGTTGTTAAGTAATTTGTCAAGTTTTCTCTGGCCAGACGGACATATGGATCCATGGAGTTTAATTTTTCTTCATATCTGTGTTTCCTGTTTTTTTCTAAGATTTCAAGTATGGAAGTGCCCTTTGAAGTAACATCAAATTTCATAACGCCGTATCCTACACCGAAGGGTCCTTCATAGCTTAAAAGATTGCCTTTGAATTTCTTACCGTCAAAGGCTCCAAGGAGAATGAGCACAGAACGTCTTGCACATTCTCCGGCATCCTGTATTACACTTTTATCTATGCTGAAAGTATCCTCTACGCTTCCCTTTTTGAGGTCATTTAAAAATTCTCTGTCGAATTTTTCACCATTTGGACTATAACTATAAGGTCCTTCTTCTTTGAGTCTGTGAGACAGATCTCCACTTGCAATAAATACTGCGTTTCTACCTAGTTCATCTACAGATTTGCTTATTATCATGCCAAATTTGTAGAGCTCTATATCATCTATTGGTGCATAAGTTATATGAACGAGTCTATAATTTGTATAGTTTTTATTTACAAAATAAAGTGGAACAATAGCTCCATGATCTAAGACTGTAGATCTGTGGTATCTAGACAACAATGAGTTATCAGCCATTACAACGGGAATTTTTTGTGATATTGAAGTCTGATATATTTTATCTGTGAGTTCTTTATCGATAGAGAGTTTCATGGATACACTACCTGCACCAAAGTCTTTAAAACTGCCGCTTACACTGTCACAAAAGGTAAGTGCTACAGCATCCCTGAACATGGTGCCATGTGGTGTAATTACTATTATGGTATCAGGAGATTTTTTTGCAATATCCTTTGATACTTCGTTTAAACTGTTTATGGTATCAGCTATTTTATTTTCCTCACCCCTGCCTACTTCGGGAATTATTATGGGAGGGTGGGGGGACAAGTAAAAACCATTTATACTCAACAAAATCACCTCGAAAATAATTTATCTGATTAATAGAGTTTTTATAATAATAATACTCTTTTTTACTAAATAGTTATAGGTATAAAAGTAATTTTTTAAAAGAATACAATATGTATAAATAAATATAGTAGAATTAGTCACTATGTAAGATGAATTTACGGAATACATGTGCTATTCTATGGTTAATGTAAATGTTTAATTAAAGGGAGGCAGAGTAAATGGAAATTATAGGGGAATTAATAAATACCAGCAGAAAACTGATATCTGAAGCTGTGAAAAAGAAAGATGGACAGTATATAAGGTATATTGCAAAACTTCAACAGGAGAGTGGAGCTACATATATTGACGTGAACTGCGGCACGTTTATGCAGGCTGAGGTTGAAATTATGAAATGGCTAGTAGACAATGTGCTTAAAGGGTGCAGCTTGCCTCTTTGTATAGATAGTCCAAACCCTCTTGCTTTAGATGCTGGACTTGGAAAGTCACAAAATGGAAGGCCTATGATAAATTCTATAACAGGTGAGGATGAAAGATGGAGTGCGGTACTTCCGCTGATAAAAAAATACAATTCCAAAATCATAGCTCTTTGTATTGATAATACCGGAATGCCAAAAACACAAGAAGATAGACTTAGAATTGCAGAATACCTTGTTAGCAGGCTTACAGATGAGGGAATTGACATTCATGACATATATATAGATCCTCTTATAAAACCTATAAGTGCAGGAGAAAAGCATGGAGTAGAAGTACTTGATGCCATAGAGGAAATTATGGCAAAATACCCTGGAATACACACTGTCTGCGGGCTTACAAACATATCTTACAGCCTTCCTGCAAGAAAATTACTGAATAGGACATTTATGATACAGACCATGGCAAGGGGAATGGATTCCTATATTTTGGATCCGACAGATAATGAAATGAGAGCCTCGCTTATGGCATCTCAGACATTGATGGGCCAGGACAGGTTTTCAAGGAAATTTATCAAAGGTTTTCGCGATGGCATATATAAATAATAAATTTGGATTTGTGTTTTTAGTCTGAAAAAAGGAGGCAAAATAAAGTGAATTTAATTATTTTTGGAGGATTTCTCGGTTCAGGAAAAACAAGTTTAATATTGTCTCTGTCACATTTCCTGCTGGAAAACAAAAATTCAGTTAAATCAAACGTGGTGATTATTGAGAATGAGATTGGAGAAATTGGAGTTGATGATAAGGTTCTTGAATACAGTGGCTTAAGTGTCAGAGAATTATTTTCAGGATGTATATGCTGCCAGCTTTCTTCAGATCTTATAATTACATTAAATGATATTCATGAAAAAATAGATCCTGAATGGGTAATTATTGAAACCACGGGATTGGCTTATCCTGGTAGAATATTGAGTACATTGAAGGAGTATGGAAAAAACATAGATAGTATAAAAATTGTAACAGTAGTAGATGGAGAGCGTTTTAAGGAGCTCATTGCTGTAACGCCTGTACTTATAACTAATCAAATAGCAGATGGGGATATAATACTTATAAACAAAATGGATTTAGTTAAAGAAAAAGAATTAGAACAAATAAAAAATCATGTGAAAAAGCTTAATCCAACAGCTGGTTTGCATATGTTGTCTGCAAATACAAGTACAGATAAAGATATATGGAAAGAGGTGACTGGAAAATATGAATGATATCCATAGAGATCATTTCCATGGAATTTTTTATGGAAGGTTTAAGGAGACACCTGCAGTATTTTCCTATTCCAATTCTTTTGAGTTCAAAAATGAACTTACAGGAGATGAAATCAGAGATAGTATTTTAGAATTTATGAATAATGTTAAAAAATGGGTACAGAAGAATAAATATTTTATAGGACATTTGAAGGTTTTTGCAAAGAGTGAAAATAATTTTAATATCTGGATTGCGACTACTGGTAAAAAAATTAATGTAAAAGAATTATCAGGACAAGATGAAAGCAATATTAAGCATATTGACTTAAATATTACACTGATTGTTTTTGGAACTGATGAGGAAAGTTTAAAGTCAGAGGCCTTAAAAAATCTGAATAAAAGTTTATCCATTGATTCAGAGGAGAGAAATGTATGAGATCTAAATTTCAATCTTTGGTAAAAGAAGCAATTGAATTAAAGGCTGATCATGCAGCGATGATAGATGTATCACAGATTAAATTTTATGAGGATGCCAGAAAGGCATGTGAAAAAAATGTCTGCGGCAATTACAACACCAACTGGATGGGACCACCAGCTGTAGGTCCAATTGATGAATTGATAGCTAAAGCTAAAGGATATAATGAGGGACTTCTAATACAGACAGTACATCAACTGTCAGGTACCTTTGACCTAAAGGGAATGAAGGCTTCAGCTCAAATTCATGAGGAAATATTTAGAAAAATTCTTTCTCACGTGAGGGCTAAATACAAGTTTAAAGAGATATTGCCTTTAAGTGCTGGATGCTGCAGGCTCTGCAAGGTATGTACCTATGTTGAAGGAACTGAGTGCAGATTTCCAGACAGGGCGCTTTCGTCCTTGGAGGCCTATGGAATTGATGTAATAGCTCTTGAAAAAAGCTGCGGGATTCCATATTATAACGGGTTGAATACAATTTCTTATGCAGGGTTAATACTTTTCAATGAAGGTTAATGTTTTAAGTTATATTATTTAATTTATGATAAAAAAGTTAACATCAAGATTTTTATGTTTATTAAAGGGAGGATATGTTATGAGTAAAAAGTTAGTTGATGCAATGGCAAATCTAGATGAAGACATGGTGCTTTCGGAAGTAAAAAGATTGAAGGAAGTTGGAACTGCTCCACTTGAAATCATAGGTTATTTACAGGAAGGTATGTCAATTGTGGGGAAGAAATTTGAGGAAAAGGAGTATTTCCTTTCAGAGCTCATTATGTCTGCAGAAGTGTTTAATGAAGCTTCACAGCTAATCGGCGGGTTGGATCAATCCACTGATTCCAAATATGGCAAATTTGTAATAGGAACGATATACGATGATATCCATGACATAGGAAAAAATATTGTATCTACTGTGATGAGAAGCAATGGGTTTGAAGTCATAGATCTGGGGGTTGATGTACCTACTTCAAAATACATTGAAGCCATAAAAAAGTATAAACCTAAGGTTATAGGAATATCCTGTCTTTTAACTACCTGTTTTAACAATATAAGAGAGTGTATAAAAACTATAGAAGATGCAGGACTTCGAAAGGACTTGAAAATATTGATAGGTGGAGGGCCTGTAGATGAAGCCACAGGTAAGTATGCAAATGCAGATATGGTATGTAAGGATGCCCAGCAAACTGTAGACTTTTGTAAAGAAATTATGGGAGGTGCAGCAAAATGAAAAGCAACCAGGAATTATATAATGAACGGCTGAATAGATTAAAAAAAGCATTAGCACTTGAAAAAACGGATAGAACACCCGTTATATTAATGATGGATGGATTTTGTGCCAAACATATGGGAGTTAAAATGTCTGAGTTTTGCAAGAGCATTAAAATATCCAACAAAGTGATATTGAATTCATTGAAAGCTTTTGGAGAGGTAGATGGAGTAAACTCTTCTTATGCTGCAGGTCCTATATTTCCTTTGGTGTTTATGTCAAAAGTAAGACTTCCAGGCCGTGAGCTGCCGGATGATATGCTGTGGCAGTTGGATGAAGCCGAAATGATGACTGTAAAAGATTATGATGTTATTTTAAATAAAGGATGGAATGATTTCAAACAAGATTATCTTAAAAACAGATTACAAGTCGATGTGGATGGTATTACAAGTGATTTGCTTTATGCATCTCAGGCAGATAAAAATATTGAAGATTCCGGTTATGTAGTATACAGTCCCTTTGTAACATTAACTGCTAATGAAGCTCTGGGTGGGGGACGTTCACTTTCAAAATTCATGATGGATTTATATAGAATGCCGGATAAAGTGGAAGCTGTTTTACAAGTTATCCAGAAGGAAAACATGGATGAATTGAGGAAACAGATGAGAGCTGTCAAGCCTACTGTGGTGTTTTTATCCCCTGCAAGAGGAGCCAGCGAATTCTTTTCACCTAAATTATGGGAACGTTTTGTATGGAAATATATTAAAGGTGCAGCAGATATAATCATAGAAGAAGGTGCAGTGTGTGATATTCATTGCGATGGGAACTGGGAAAGAGATTTGGATTATTTCAAGGATTTTCCCAAGGGTAAAATTGTATTTGAAACAGATGGTGTAACTGATATTTATAAGATAAAAGATAAATTGGGAAATCGTGAGTGCATCAAGGGAGATGTGCCGGCAGGGAAACTTGTTCTTGGAACTTCTGATGAAGTATACGATTATGCCTCCAGGCTTGTCAAGGACATGGGAGATGGGTTTATATTATCTAGTGGATGCTCTATACCTCCTAATGCAAAGCCTGAAAATGTAAAAGCCATGATTTCTGCAGCAACTGGAAAGTAAGTGGATTCTTGAGTCGATATAAAAATTGATCATGGGAAAGCATTTCTTATAAGCAAACTCCATTTGAACCTGAGAATCACTTGATTGAAGTTCAAAGCTCAAATGTAATATTTAACTAATTATCTGGAATTAGAATTGTTTGGGCTTTGAACTTTGTTGATTCTTTTTTTAAAACTGCATTCCACGGGCAAATTCCAGATTGAAATGCTTTTGTGCCCCCAGTTCAATATAGGTTACTTTATTTGCAATTCTATCTGCCCGTTCAAATTCACTTTGTGATAAGAGGGCAAGTTTTGCACCACTGCCGGCGGCATTTCCCACTAGTTTGATTTTAGATTCCAGTTCTTTGGGAATAAGGCCTATTGTACAGGCACTGTGCGGATTCATGTAATTTCCAAAAGCACCGGCCAGGAGAACTTCTTTAATATCGTCTAGATTTATTCCAAGATTTTTTATGAGTATTTTAATACCAGCTGAAATCGCTCCTTTTGCCAACTGAAGTGAAGTGATGTCTTTTTGCGTTACCAATATAGGATTGTCATAGGCAGTTTCGGATTCAGACACCATTAAAAAGGCATTTGCATTATTGTAACTTATTATGCGATCACTGTATTTTTTTGCCGCGGGATTGGTGAATTTATCCGGTGATAATAATTTACCTCTTTTATTAATAAGGCCAACTTTTACAAATCCTGCAATGATATCTAAAAGTCCAGAGCCGCATATTCCCCGGGGCTTTTCGTTACCAATAACTGTATAAGTCATTTCTTTTCCAAAATATACATGATCTATAGCTCCATTAGCTCCTCTCATTCCACTGCTTATTTGGGCTCCCTCAAAAGCAGGACCTGCTGCAGTAGAACAGGACACGAGTTTTTTAGAAGAACCTAGTACCATTTCACCGTTGGTTCCTATGTCAACGGCTAATTTTATATCTTTGCTTTTATCCATATCTGTAGCTAAAATTACAGCTACTGTATCAGCTCCTACAAACCCGGCAATAGTAGGCAGTGCAAATACTCTTCCATTAGGGTTTATGTTTAATTTTAATTCTAATGCACTTAATTTTACACTTTCATTTACTACAGGAACATAGGGAACAGCTGCTATATACCGTGGAGTTAAACCCAGAAAAAGATGATGCATGCAGGTATTTCCCACTACAGTTGAGACGTATATATCATCTTTTTTTACGTTTGATTTTTGTGATACATTATCTATTAGTTCATTTAGCAATTTTACAATAGTAGACTGGAGTGATTCTAAACCGTTGTTATTTTGATTGGCATAGTTTGTACGAGAAATTACATCTGCGCCAAATTTAATTTGGGGGTTGAGTGAAGATGAAACAGCGAGCTCCTTTCCACTGTATAAATCCATTAGATATCCAACTACGGTTGTAGTTCCAATGTCAAAGGCTATACCAAACATTTTATGGCAGGTATCACCCTCTTCTATTCCCAGGATTTCATCTTTACCGATTACCACAGTTACTTTATTGCATGCCTCACGGAGCTTGTCAGGCAATTGGCGCAGAGTTGAAATCCCAATTTTTAGATTCTTATATTCAGAATTTTTTAAAGTGAGTTTTTCTCTTAAACGATTCAAGTCGGATTTTTGGTTTTCTAGAGAAGGAGCGTCTAGCTGAATGAAATCTTTTTTTAAAAGAGGAAGTAGGTCGGATTTTTTTTCAACAGATGACTGTAGTATGTTATAATCTGTATTTTTTCTCATGTTCAATTCTACAATCATATTGTCGTGGATTTCTGTTAGACAAGCTAGATGTATATTTTTTAAGATTTCATTTTTACTGAGATGTTCCAATTCTTTTTTAAGTGTTTCAATTTTGGGACTTAGAACTTTGACAGCACATTTACCACATTTTCCTATTCCGCCACAGGGAAAATCAAAATCCAATCCTGATTTTACAATTGCGTCCTTAAGAGTGCTTCCTTCAGGAATGGAGATTTTTTGATTTATAGGTTTAAAAGTAATTACGTAATTATTCATGAATAACACCTCCATAAATATCCATGTATTTAAAAATCATAAAAGTTAGTGTGAGACCTAAAATTGTAGTAGTGTCATTTAGGTCTATCTTCATTATCTGCTGAATTCTTTTCAAGCGATGAGACAGAGTACTTCTGCAGATGTTTAAATTACTGGCTGTTTTCAATTGGTTTTTTTCATTTAATAGATATGTGTAAAGGCAGTGAAGATAGTTTGTATTATTGATCTTGTCGTATTTTATCAGTGCAAATATTGAGGCATGACAGAACTTTTTTAAATCCTCCTGCCGGGAACAGATCTCTAATAGATGGTATATTGCTAGATCTTCATAGTAAAAGAGAAATTTATCTTTTATAAGCCTTATTCCAAGTTCAATGGACTTTACTGACTGTTCATAGTAATTTTTTATATCAGCTATGTTATGGAAACAGCGGCTTAGTCCGCCATAGATATTATTGCTTTTAAAAAAAGTTATTAATCTTGAAAAAGTGTGTTCAATATTGAAGATTTTATCTTTACGATTTATGAGTGCAACAATAAAATCATTATATATAATTATTTTAGATCCGGGGAGCATATATTCAATTGTGTCCATTACCTGGTGTAGTGAAGTGTGAACAAACTTATTCTGGGGAACAAATATTACAAGTACATACAGGTTATAATAGAAGTTTAAATCTAAGAAATTTAATCTATCTTCTATTGTTTTTTTATTGTTTTCACTGCCATCGAGCAGATCTATTATAAAATTTTCATATCTAAACCCCTTTGCATTTTGAAAAAACCTGTTTTTTTGCATTTCGGAAGATATTATTCTGCATAAGAGTATAATTAGGTCCATGTCGTTTCTGGAAAAAGGCTTTTCATATTCCAAAGATGTAAGATAAGCCACCACTGTGTTGTTGATCTTTATATTTGATATTATTCTTGGAATTCTAAATTTATCCTTATTCATGAATACAGGAGAATTATTTTTGTGAATTATTTCTATAAATTTTTTGATATTGTGTTTGGATGTAAAGTTATAAGAACAATAACCTTTAGTTAGAAGTTCAACCCATATTGGATCATCTACTTTTGCATTCTTTGAAGAAGCAATTAGTTTAAAACTTAGATCTAGAATACATATAGGATTTCCAAGTATCTCATATCCAACGTTTACAATATGTTGAATACCTTTTCCACTGATCAGTGCATTTAGTAATTTGGATGAATTAATATCTGATTCCTGATATTCTATAATAATCTCCTGTATTTCATTGAAAATTTTAAATATATTTATCTTATCGTCTAACACTATTAGATTTAACATAGGTTTTTTTGCGTATTTAAAAGTCATAAGGTTATTTGAAATACAAAGTATATTGACAGTACTATTCTGAGGCAAAACCTTTGGAAAATCTGAATCCTTTCCTACATATAGATAATCTGGGTTAAAAAAAGATTGACTTTCACTGAGAAATTTTACGGCTTTAATTGATATGTCTTCTTTTTGACATATATATAACTTGGGATTATATTTATTTATTTTATTTAAAAGACTGTGCATAGTTAAATTCATGTTGGACACTCCCCATATAGAAATAATAAACTATTATGCATTGGATTTAAAGGTATAATTTATAAATAAGAAGCATAAATTTTAAATTTAAATAAAATTGAGAAAATACATATAAAATGCACATAATGCTTATTTTTATATTGAAATTTGTTCATTGTGTATGGTGTTTTATTGATGTATTTATGATAGGTTATATACAAAGGGTTCATTTTTATAGATTAGAGGGTAGGGATATCTTATGAACAGAACACTTGTGAAAGCAATGGCAGAATTAAATGAAGATATAGTTATTGAGGAGGTAAAGTCTCTTATAAAAAACAATGTTCCGGTATTGGAAATTATTCAGTATTTACAGAGGGGAATAGAGATCGTAGGAAAGAATTTTGAAGAAAAAAAGTATTTCATGTCTGAACTCATTATATCTGGGGAGATATTTAAAGAAGCTTCACAAATACTTAGGAAGGAATTTCCTTTGAATACTTCAGAACAGGGAAATTTTATTATAGGAACTATATATGGGGATATACATGATGTAGGCAAAAATATTGTTGCTACTGTCATGAAAAGTAATGGCTTTCGTGTAATAGATCTAGGTACGGACGTAGCTACTGAAGAATTTATAGAAGCAATTAAACAATATAAACCCAAGGTAGTTGGAATTTCATGTCTTCTTACAAACTGCTTTGATAATTTGAGGGAATGTATACAATCAATTCAAAATAAAGGGCTTAGAAAGGATTTAAAGATTTTAATTGGAGGAGGACCTTTAGATGAATATGTGCGTAAGTATGTAAAAGCTGATATGTTGTGCAAAACCATTCAAGAAACTGTTAGATACTGTAAAAAATTATATCGATTGGATTGAATTAGTTGAGTTGTATTTATATATAACACTATGCTATAATAAAATTTAATACAATTTATACTTTAGAGGTGATAACATGCCAATAAAAATAAGAGATGATTTACCAGCTGCTGAAATTTTGAACAATGAAAATATATTTGTCATGCCTGAAAATATAGCATTTCATCAAGATATCAGGCCTCTTAAGATAGCTATTTTAAATTTGATGCCAATTAAAATTACCACAGAAGTACAACTTTTGAGACTTATAGGTAATACTGCGCTGCAAATTGAAGTCGAATTACTCCATCCCAAAACTCATATATCTAAAAATACTTCGGAAGAGTACCTAACTAACTTCTATAAAACTTTTGATGATGTAAAAGATGAGAAGTTTGATGGATTGATTATAACCGGAGCTCCAATAGAACATCTGAAATTTGAACAGGTGAATTATTGGGAAGAGCTTGAGGATATAATGGAATGGAGTATACACAATGTATACTCCACTTTGCATATATGTTGGGGAGCCCAGGCGGGATTATATTATCATTATGGTATTCCCAAATATAGTTTAAAGGAGAAGATGTTTGGAGTATTTAAGCATAGGGTGGTACAAAAGGATGTTAAATTGGTCAGAGGGTTTGATGATGAATTTTTTGCCCCTCACTCTAGATATACAGAGGTTAGAAGAGAGGATATCGAAAAAGTAGACGAGTTGACTATAGTTGCAGAATCAGATGAAGCAGGAATATACCTGGTATTAGATAAAAATGCAAGGCAAATTTTTGTTATGGGACATTCTGAATATGATCCCCTTACTTTAAAATCAGAGTATTTAAGAGACAAGGCCAAGGGAAGTAATATAAAGATACCAAGAAATTATTTTCCACAGGATGATCCTGAGAAAGATCCAGTAGTAAGATGGCGGGGACATTCCAATCTGTTGTTTTCAAACTGGCTGAATTATTATGTTTATCAAGAAACTCCATATGACTTAAATAAAATAGAACCTTTAAAAAGATTGGATAGAATCAGATAAGTTAGAGGAGGGTAAAAATCGTTGTAGTTAAATGGAATCAACGGTATATTATGAATTTAAATGAAAATGTAAAAGAAGCAGTAGGTTTTATAAGTTTAAATATGAAATTGAAACCTAAAATAGGAATTATACTTGGTTCTGGTTTGGGAAATATAGCGGATGAAATTGAAAGTGCTGAAATCTATAGATATAGGGATATACCTCATTTCCCTGTTTCTACAGTACAGGGTCATAAGAACCGCCTTGTGATAGGAAAACTTGAGAATAAAGCTGTGTTTGCCATGCAAGGAAGATTTCATTATTATGAAGGGTATTCTATGAAAGATATAATTTTTCCTATTATGGTCATGAAAATGATAGGCATTGAATCCATCATAGTTACCAATGCCTCAGGTGGAATAAATAAAAATTACAGCAGTGGAGATTTGATGCTCATAAAAGACCATATAAATCTATCAGGACAAAATCCACTTATAGGACAGAATATGGATGAATTTGGTTCTAGATTTCCGGATATGTCTGAAGCCTATGATAAAGGACTTAGAGAAATGGCAAAAAAGGCGGCATTTAAATTGGGAATTTCTCTTCAGGAGGGAGTATATGTATATATGACCGGCCCCAGCTATGAAACACCAGCGGAAATAAATATGTTGGGCATACTTGGTGGAGATGCAGTGGGGATGTCTACAGTTCCTGAGGTAATTGCAGCCAATCACAGCGGTATGAAAGTTTTGGGAATATCCTGTATAACAAATATGGCAGCAGGTATATTGAATCATAGATTGAGCCATGAAGAAGTTATAAAAACTTCTGCTGCTGCCAGTAAGAAATTTGTAAATTTTACTAAAGAAATAATTAAAATAATATAGTAATGACACCAGATCACAGGTGGATTTGGTGTCATTTATCTTTTTAATACAAACCTCATATTTAACTGTATAATATGTCAATATCATTTTTGAAGCAGTTTTTCATTTCTGGCATTTACTTCTGCAATATGGTGAAGTACCAATTTTATAGCTATGACGTCATCCAGATATCCAAAAGGGAATACATAGTCGGGAATAATATCAATTGAAAGTATGAAATACAAAAGCCCGCTTCCAAGTAGAATACGAATTTCTTCAGGAGAAGTGTCATTACAAAATTTTTCATACATCTGTTTTAGCTCATCTACAAACAGTCCACTTCCGTTTACGGTATTTATCTTTTCTTTAAAATTCTTATATACAATGTTTTTACCTTCTTTTGTAGCAGCATATTTTTTGTATTTTTCAAGTTCCTCTTCTATTTTGCATAGATCATAGTGGTAATCAAGCAGATTTGAAAATTTTAAAAGTTCCTGAATGTTTTTTATAAAGGAAGGCGAGTTTATAAAATTTTCATTGTTTAAAATGTCTATGTCATATCCATCTGCTATCAGTAGTTTTTCTATGGATACATTTAAGCATCTGGCAAAACTTTGAATATGTTTCATATTCGCACGTTGTTTTCCATTCACAATTCTTGAAATAGTTGAAGTGTCTATTCCACTTAAAGCACTGAGTTTACGCATAGAAAGCGAGTTTTTTTTCAATAAATCCCTGATGAGGGCGCCGAGTTCAGATTTTCTCTCATACACACTTTATTCACTCCTTAATTTATTAGACGATTGCCTTGTAATTATATTACCTATAGTAGATTATATGCACTAAAGTTTCGATTAGTATATAAAAAAACTGTTGAAATTATTTCAACAATAATTTGAGATATAAGCAACAATTTCAGGGTAAAAGTATAGTATATATTATCAGCTATTATCAGGACAATATATGGAGGTGCAGATAAATGAACCAATTAGATGAAAATAGTTTAAATGGGCTTAATGTAGGCAACTTAAAATTTGAGAATACAGCAGTCAGGGAAAAAAATAATAAGTTAAAATTAAATATGGCGGTGTTGGCCCTTATAGGTCCCGGCGTTTTGGCTGCAATGGGGGATAATGATGCAGGAGGAATTATTTCCTATTGTATGACCGGTGCTAAATTTGGCATAAGTTTATTTATACCTCTTACTATTTGTCTTAGTGTGCTGACGTATACAGTTCAAGAAATGTCCATGAGGCTTGGAAATGTCAGTCAGAAGGGATTTATGATCCTTATTGGTAAATATTATGGTAAGTTTTGGATGAAATATCACCTATATACTTTACTCATTGAAAATATTTTAATGTTGACTACTGAATTCATGGGAATGACGGCAGGCCTTTTAATGATTGGTATACCTCTCTGGCTGGGAACTGTTATTAGCCTGGTATTCATGTTATCAATTATAACTTTCAAGGGCTATTTAAAAAAAGAGAAAATAGCACTTTTTATGGGAATTGTCAATATAGTATTTGTTATAATTGCATTTATGGTTAAACCTGATCTACAGTCTATATTAAATACCTTTGTAAAATGGAATTGTAATGTATACAGCCCTGATCTACTATGGTATATTGTTGCAATTATAGGAAATTCAGTAGCGCCCTGGATGATATTTTTTCAGGGAAGTGCCTGTATAGATAGGGGAGCGGTTGCAGAGCACATACGTATTGGACGTGTTGATACCCGTATAGGATGTATAGTTCAAGTGATAATAGCTCTTTGCGTAATTATTTCCGGTACCGCATTATTTGGTCAAATGGGGAATATGGAAAGCGCTGGGCCCAATCTAATAATAAAGGCCATTGGAGCTAATACCGGAAAAACAGCCGCAGTACTGTTTGCAGCAGGCTTATTTAACGCAGGGCTTATTGCATCTATAACAATAGCCTTATCTTCTTCCTGGTGTACTGCGGAAGCTTTTAAATGGAATCACAGTTTAAACGACAGTATAAGTGAAGCGCCTAAATTTTATGCTGTATATATTGGAAGTGCTCTAATAGCAGCTTTTATTATGCTAATACCAAATCTTCCTTTGAATTGCATGGCACTTTTAACGCAGATTATAGGAGGTATTTTGATAATCCCCATATTGATTTTTCTAGTAATATTTACGAACAAAAAAGAGATAATGGGAAGCTACAAAAACAGTTTTTTTGTGAATATCAGGGTCTGCATAGTTGCAGTTCTATTGATTGGGACAGCTTTGTTGTTTATAGTGCATTCTTTTGTATTGTAATACCATTATTTTGCAATCAAAATTGGGATGGAAAGTTTGTGTTTTACCTTATCTGTTATTGTGCCAAATAGTATATCGGCTATGCCATGATGACCATGGGTACCGAATATGATCAGATCAGCATGATGTTTTTCCACAATTTTGACAAGAGATTTTTCTGCCTTTCCATAACCTACTTCTGGGATAACACTTTGGAAACCCAGTGATTCTAATTTTTCCACATACATGTTAAGTCTCTCAATATCTCTTTTACTTTCTACATCATTTGCTTTTTTACCGTATATGCTGGCACTTACACTTTCCACTATGTGAATTAGGATTAAATTACTGTCTTTGCTGCAAAAATTTACAGCCTGAGATAATACGTCTCTGTCATTTTTACTGAAATCAAGAGCTAATGCAATACTATTGTAAGGTTCAATTTTATTTATTTCAGGAAAGAGTACGTCACCGTGTATATCAACTGCATCCCTGTTTCCTGATTTGGAAATTATAGGTTCAAATATTATATAAACTAGCAAGATGCCCATCATTATGCAAATTGTTATGGATAGATATTCGAAAGATTTTAAATTGCTTTTAGACATCCATTCCATAAGTGTTTCGATAACAAGTCTCACATTTAAGTATATTATTAAAATAGATAAAAGCCATGCAAGTATTTGTGCCTTCTTGGAAATGGCAAATCCCTTCATTAAATTCTTACTGCTGACAAAATGTATAAGAGGAATTAAGGCAAAGGCCAGCTGAAGACTGAGTATCACCTGACTTATTATAAGTAGTTCTCCTGTAGCTGAATCGCCAAAATAGATTATAGTTAAAATTGAGGGTATTATTGCAAGTATTCTTGTGATAAGTCTTCTTACCCAGGGCTGAACTCTAAGATGAATAAAGCCTTCCATTACGATTTGACCTGCGTAAGTGCCAGTTATAGTTGAAGATTGTCCGGCGGCAATTAGAGCAACGCCGAATAAAATAGGAGCTAAAGTGCTTCCCAGAACAGGCTCAAGAAGTTTGTGGGCTTTTAAAATATCATCTACCCCGTAGTTGCCGCTTCTATGAAATACCGAGGCAGCTAGTATGAGTATTGCTGCATTTACGAGAAAAGCCAAATTTAATGCTACCAGTGAATCTATGTTATTGAATTTAACAGCCTGTTTTAGACCGCTTTCTGTTCTCTCTATGTTTCTTGTCTGTACAATGGAAGAATGAAGATAAAGATTGTGCGGCATTATAGTGGCTCCTATTATACCTATAGCTATAAAAAGTGCATCTTTATTTGGAAGATTTGGTATAAATCCTAAAGCTATTCCGTGATAGTCGGGTTTTGATATGATAATTTCTATAAAGAAGCTTATACCTATTATGGCAATTAAACCTATGATAAAAGCTTCCATTTTTCTGATGCCGAATCTATCCAGAAATAGGAGAAGTAGTGTGTCAAATCCGGTTATGATTACGCCATATATTAGTGGAAGGTTAAATATTAAATTTAAACCTATAGCTGTCCCTAAGACTTCTGCAATATCCGTGGAAACAATGGCGATTTCACATAAAATCCATAATATATAATTTACAGCTGTGTTGTAGTGGCTTCTGCATGCTTGAGCTAAATCCTTGCCGGTTATAATACCCAATCTTGCACATAGGGTTTGAAAAAAAATTGCCATTATGTTGGATATTAATATTACCCATATGAGATTGTAGCCAAATTTACTTCCACCTGCAATATCTGTAGCCCAATTGCCCGGATCCATGTAGCCGACGCTTACCAGGTATGCAGGGCCTATAAAGGCCATTAATTTTTTATAAAAGCTTTTTCCCTTTGGAATTTCAATTAAATTGTTATTTTCTCTCATAAGTATGCCCCCTCAAAGCTAAAGGTAATTTTTAAGATTTGCTAAATACTATTATAATAGGATTTAATATACTTTGCATTATTAAAATTTTATAAAATATGAGGTGAGTTTAACAAACAGTTATATTTTTCAGTTGCAGAAGGGGAAATCCTTGGATATAATAATAAATAGATGAGTATAATTGTGGAGGTGTATATTATTAATAAAAATAATAATTTAAATGAACAAATTAGGGTGGACAAAATTAGATTGGTTGGGGAAAAAGAGAGTACAATTTTAAAAACCAGAGAGGCTCTGGAAATGGCTAGGGAAAGAGGCATGGATTTAGTGATGGTTTCACCTCAGGCAAAACCGCCGGTGTGTAAAATCATGAATTACAGCAAATTTCTCTATGAACAATCTAAGAAGGCCAAAGTGGCCAGAAAAAATCAAAAAATTGTTGAAATGAAGGAGATTAGGTTAAGTGCTACTATTGAATTGAATGATATAGAAATTAAAGCCAATAATGCAAAAAAATTTTTAAATAAGGGCAATAAAGTAAAAGTTTCTATAAGATTTAGGGGAAGGCAAAACAACTACACCAATTTAGGAAGAAAAGTAATGGATGTGTTTTTGGATAAGGTAGAAGAAAGTGCGTCGGTGGAAAGAGCACCTAAATTGGAGGGAAACAACATGTTTATGATTCTAGCTCCCAAAAAGTAGTACTTTTTAAATAGAGTAGAGTAAAAATCAGGGTTTGATAATTTCAGACCCTGATTTTATTTTATGTAAAAATGTAAAGTCAATTGAGTATTATTAATTTTAACAAACATATTTACAAAAGAAAGTAAGTATATTATAATAAATACATAAATGATATTGAATATCATTATCCTTTGTTAATGAAATTCGATATCTTATGTTAATGATCTTCATTTAGCTATACATAATCAACAGCTCATTAGTTTAGGAGGAGAAAATAAAGTGGGAGGGGAGTATAAATGCCAATTACCATGATAAGAGTTGGAGAATCAGGCAGCATTAAAAATATCACAGGCAATGATAATACCCGTCGACATTTGGAGAACCTGGGATTTGTCCAGGGGGAAAATGTAACTGTAGTAGCTGAAATTGCCGGAAATATGATAGTCAATATCAAAGATGCTCGAATTGCATTAAATAAAGCAATGGCAAATAAAATTATTGTGTAGTATGATTTTTCATTTATATTTAGGGAGGGAGTTAGAAACATGAAAACATTGAGAGATACAAAATGCGGTGAAAATGTCACTGTAGTTAAGGTTCACGGAAAGGGTGCCGTTAAACGTAGATTTATGGATATGGGACTTACAAAGGGGACAGAGATCTATATACGTAAGGTAGCTCCACTGGGAGATCCTGTTGAGATTAAGGTAAGAGGTTATGAGCTCAGCCTGAGGAAAGAAGAAGCGGAGATAGTAGAGATCAGTTAGTTGAGTATTTTAGGTAATTGACGCCGATTAGGAGGGATGTAAATGTCAATTAAAATTGCTCTTGCCGGTAATCCAAACAGCGGTAAGACTACAATGTTTAACGATTTAACCGGCAGCTCTCAGTATGTTGGTAACTGGCCGGGTGTTACAGTGGAGAAAAAAGAGGGAAAACTTAAGGGCCGTAAAGATGTTATTATTCAGGATTTGCCTGGTATTTATTCTCTTTCACCTTATACGTTGGAAGAAGTGGTTTCCAGAAATTATCTTATAAATGAAAAGCCGGATTCCATTATAGATATTGTTGATGGCAGTAATATTGAAAGAAATCTCTACCTTACTACACAGCTTATAGAAATTGGTGTACCTGTTGTAATGGCCTTGAATATGATCGATGTTGTAAGAAAAAATGGAGATACAATAAATATAAAAAAACTGGGAGATGCTCTTGGCTGTGAGGTAATAGAAACATCAGCGTTAAAAGGTATTGGTTCAAAGGAAGTAGCTGAAAGGGCTATAGAACTTGCTAAATCCAAAACAGCTTATTCTGCACCTCATATTTTTTCAGAGCCTCTGGAAAAAGCTTTAGCACAGATTGAAAGCATTGTCAGAGATAATATAAATGAAGTGAACGCCCGATGGATTTCCATAAAATTATTTGAACGGGATGAGAAGGTTCTAGAACAGGTAAGTCTCAGCGGGAATTTAAAAGAACGTATTGAAGAGATAATTTTAAGCTGTGAAAAGAAATTTGATGATGACAGTGAAAGCATTATTACCAATGAACGTTATTCCTATATAAGCAATCTTACAAAACAGGTACTGTACAGAAAAAATAAAGTCAAAGTTACAATGTCCGATAAAATTGATAAGATCATAACCAATCGAATTTTGGCCCTGCCTATTTTTGTGGCAATTATGTTTTTAGTTTATTATTTTTCCATTTCAACGGTAGGCGGTGCCATGACTGATTGGGTAAATGACAATTTATTTGGAGATTTTGTACCTAACAATGTAGAATGGATTTTAAACAGTATTGGGACGGCCGGCTGGCTGAATTCCTTTATCCTGGATGGTATTATTGCAGGAGTAGGCGCTGTGCTTGGGTTTGTACCTCAGATGGCAATGCTGTTTTTATGTCTTGCTATACTGGAAGACTGCGGTTATATGGCACGTATTGCATTTATAATGGACAGACTGTTTAGAAGGTTTGGGCTCTCAGGTAAATCCTTTATTCCGATTCTTATTGGGACAGGTTGTGGTGTACCTGGAATTATGTCCACCAGAACCATCGAAAATGAAAGTGATAGAAGAATGACGGTCATTGTAACTACATTTATTCCATGCAGCGCAAAGATTCCCATTATTGCACTTATTGCAGGTGCGCTTTTCCATGGAGCCGCTTGGGTTGCAACATCTGCATATTTTTTAGGAATTGCGGCAATTATTATTTCAGGTATTATTCTTAAAAAGACGAAGATTTTTTCGGGTGATCCAGCTCCTTTTATAATGGAACTTCCACCATATCATGTGCCGGGAGCAAAAGGTGTTTTAATCCATATGTGGGAGCGCTGCAAAGCTTTTATGAAAAAGGCGGGGACAGTAATACTTCTTGCCACGGTGCTTGTTTGGTTCCTTAGTTCCTTTAACTGGAGAATGCAGACAGTTGATATGGAACAGTCCATTCTTGCTAGTATAGGAAATGCAATTGCACCTATATTTGATCCGTTGGGCTGGGGAAATTGGAAGGCAGCAGTAGCTTCCATAACCGGATTGATGGCCAAGGAAAATGTGGTTGGAACTTTTGGAATACTTTATGGATTCTCTGAAGTTGCTGAAGATGGTGCACAGATGTGGGGGAACCTTCAAGCATCATTTTCGCTGCTTGGCGGATATTCACTTTTAGTTTTCAACTTGCTGTGTGCTCCTTGTTTTGCAGCTATGGGTGCAGTTCGTACAGAGATGAATTCAAGAAAATGGACGATGTTTTCCATTGGATATCAATGCGTATTTGCATATGTTGTATCCCTGATTATATTCCAGATTGGTTCATTTGTTACAGGGAAGGGATTTGGAATCGGTACAGCTGTAGCTATTCTTTTGATTATAGGATTACTTTATCTGATGTTTAGAAGACCTTACAGTGAGAGACATGGTGCCGAGGGTGTTGGAGAGCCTATAAGAGAAAAAGAGGTGGTATAATATGGCAACAGTTATAGTTTCAGTAGTATTGTTTGGCATAATTGGATTTTCTGCATACAAAACTTATAAGTCTCACAAAAGGGGCGGTGGCTGCAGCTGCGGCTGCTCGGGCTGCAGTAAATCCATTCAAAAATAAATTAATTTATAAAAAAGACATTGAATTAGTTCGATGTCTTTTTTACTATAAATTATTTTCAAGATGTTTTTTGGATTCTAAATACAGGACTTTTATAAACTTTTTAACGTTTATATGAATGGGGGTATTTGAAGAAATGTCATTTTGAAGCTGGAGCATTCTTTTTCTAACTTCAATGAAATCAAAAAATTCAGCAGCATATTTTTCAAATTTAGGATTGGAATAATCAGTGAGACCAAGGGAAGCTATATAATTTAATGACTGCATGACAGCTCTTCTGATTCTCTGCTCGGAAGCCTTAACTTCCTTCCGTACATTGATCAAACTACTATTTTCACTTAATTTTTCCTCTGCAATGTGAGTAAATAGTTCTTTAAGAGGAGGAAAAGTTGGAACTGTACTGGTTTTGTTATCGTTCTTATGGGTATATAAATATTTTATAATAGAAAGCAAATCCTTGCTTCCGCTTTCACCAATTACTCCTAAATCACTTAGGAGTAATTCACTGTATTCCAAAATGTTTTTATTTGTTGATATATTATTTTCTGAATTGTCTGTTTTTAAAGAGCTTATAGTATCCTGAATATGATTTATGGATTTTTCAAGTTTTATGTTAGAGATGACCCTTTTTATCACTTCAATAACCTCAATCTTATTTAGTGGTTTTGTAATATAATATTGAACTCCTAATAAATAGGCTTTGCCTATCATTTCTTTATTTTCTACTTGAGAGATCATTATTGATTTACCCTTAAAAGATGAATTTAGCTCGCTTATAGTTTGAAGGCCGTCTTTAATAGGCATTAAAAGATCAATTATCAATATGTCTACATTTTTATTGTGTAGAAAATCACTGCATATTAAAGAACCATTTACTGCTTCACCTACTACATTTCCCAAATTATTATTCTCGATAATTTCCTCCAGCATTGAACGAATGGCGTCATCGTCATCGGCGATAAAAAAGTTCATTATGTCATCCTCCTTACTAAACTTTTAATGGGAATTTCAATAGTAAAAATGGTTTGTTTATTTTTAGCTTCATTATTTAAAAAAATTTTACCTTTTAGGTTTGTAACTATTTCTTTTACATAAGAAAGACCTATGCCTGTAGAAGGTTCTCCGAGTTCGTTGTATTTTGTAGTATAACCTGGTTTAAAAATAAGCTCTCTTTTTCTTTCGGGTATTCCACTTCCGTTGTCCTCTACTTTAAACACAATTGAACTATATGTTTTGTGGATGTAAATTTTTATAATACCGTTCCTTTCTATGGATTCTACGGAATTTGACACCAAATTATTTATAATTGACATTACTGTATAGCTGTGAAGTTCCGGTATATTTGAAGATATATCTGTTAAAAATTCAATCTTCTTTCCAAGGGATGCAGCGTATTTTCTATTAGTTTTAATCATTATGCTGGCAATTTCAATTATATTCATGTAATCTTTAGAATCCTCAGATAAAATGATTTTTGAGAGACCTGCATATATTCTCTGATTGTCTTTTTTTATTTCATGTACTTGTCCAGCAATATTTAACAACTCTTGAGATAATTTTTTTGAATTAAAGTCAGAATGGTTATTCTGAAGCCTTTCATATAAATTATAGCAATTTCTTGTAATATTTTCAGCATAGGAAAGAGATTTTTTTAATTGTATGGATTCAGCGTATAAGTTTGAAATGAGTAAAAACATGTATCTGTTTTTCTCTTCTTTTTCTTTTACTATAGTCCTGGCTTCATTTAATTTTATTATATTAAAAAATCCAAGTACAAAAAAACTTCTTGTGATGGCAATGATAAAAATTAGTCCTAGGGTATATGCTGAAATTGAATTTTTAAGTACTAGAAATCGTATTAATAGCTCTGTGGTAGAGGAAGTTATATCTACAAAAGTAGCTATTATTCCTATTAAAAGAGGTCTATTATGAAAGTTATTTATTTTTATAATATACAGTAAATACGAAAATACCAGATAATAAAAAAAAGCTGGAAAATGTAGTAGAAAATCATTGTAAAATTGAAATCCACTTTTAAAAATATAATCAAGTGTGATTCTAAATACAACGGTAGATGTTCCAATTGCAATTCCATATGATACCAAAGGTATTTTTTTTACCCACAATAAAAAAAATAGAAATACTGCAGAACTGAAGCTTACACGAAAGGTGTTGTGAAATGGGTAGAATTTTAATTGACTTATTATGGGTAGTGAAAATGTCATTAGAATTAAAATATATAGATCGTCTTTTATGTTTTCATTAGTTTTCAAGTAGACACTCACCTCTTTAGCACAGTTTTAAGACATAAAACATTATACCATAAAATTGCAATTAATATTTGAAGTGTATGAAATAATATAGTCTTATATATTCATTAATTATAAAATTATAAAAATTTTTGTGTATATTGAAGTATAATATAGTAGTTTTTTATATATTGGCATGTAATATGTAATAAGAAAATGTTTTCAAAGATATTATATGATTTATTATACAGGGAGTGATTTAAAATGAAGAGAAAGATTAAATGTGGACTAGCCACTCAGATCCTCATAGGTCTTATACTTGGAGTAATAGTAGGGGCTGTGTTCTACGGGAATCCAAATGTTAGTAAAATTCTACAGCCTTTTGGAACTATTTTTATAAGGCTGATTAAAATGATAGTTATTCCGATTGTAGTGTCATGTCTTATAGTAGGTGTTGCTGGAGTGGGGGATCTAAAAAAGATAGGCATTTTGGCGCTGAAAGCAATAGTGTATTTTGAAGTGATGACCACTATTGCTTTGATTATAGGAGTTGTAGTTGCAAATGTATTTCATCCAGGTACGGGGATTGATATGAGTTCACTTTCAAAAACAAGCATTGCCAGTTATATGAGCACTGCTAAGGAAGCTAGTAATAAGGGATTCATAGATACTGTAATCAATATAGTTCCAAGTAATATTGCGGAATCTTTGAGTAAAGGAGATATGCTTCCTATTATATTTTTCTCAGTTATGTTCGGACTTGGCATCTCTGCTATTGGAGAAAGGGGAAAAATTCTATTAAAATTCTTTCAGGGTACAGCAGACACAATGTTTTGGGTAACGAATATGATTATGAAAACTGCACCTATTGGAGTATTTGCACTTATAGGAGTTACTGTATGTAATTTTGGGCTCAAGTCTCTTATACCTCTTGGTAAATTAACTATAGTGGTTTATTCAGCTATGATTTTATTCATATTGGTATTTATGGGAATAGCGGCAAAAATTGTAGGGAACAGTATATTTAAAATAATGAGAATACTAAAAGATGAAATTCTACTTGCCTTCAGTACTGCCAGTTCGGAAACAGTACTTCCAAAAATAATAGAGAAAATGGAAAAATACGGATGCCCAAATGCTGTTGTGTCCTTTGTAGTTCCTACAGGTTATACTTTTAATCTTGATGGATCCACTCTTTATCAATCAATTGCGGCTATATTCATAGCGCAGCTTTATGGTATACATCTTTCTATTGGAGCTCAGATAAGTCTGATAGTGGTGTTGATGATAACTTCAAAGGGCATGGCAGGTGTTCCTGGAGCCTCTTTTGTAGTATTACTTGCTACAGTAGGCACTGTAGGGCTTCCAGTAGAGGGGCTTGCTTTTATAGCCGGAATAGATCGTATTTTAGATATGGCAAGAACAGCAGTTAATGTTGTGGGAAATTCCCTTGCCAGTGTATTTGTTTCTACCTGGGAGCATAAATATGATAGAGAAAAAGGAAATAAATATTATGAAAGCATTATTAAAAATACGGATAAGGTGGACAGCAATATAACGGTCTAAAAGATATAAAGGTGAGAATATAAGAAATATTAAATTCTCACCTTTATATCTTTTTGTTATACATGAACTTTTAAAGATAAATTATATGAATTAATTAGCTAGATGTATCTATGATAAAATAACAGTATAAGATTGAAAATAAAGTTAAGAATAGTTTGAATATTAATTTATAACATTTAGAGGGGTAGAAAATGTGCTGTGTTACTTTTTGGGATAAAAATATAAAAATTCATGTGGAAAAAGGTACAAAACTTTTAGACTGTATAAGAGAAGCGGGTTTTGATGTAGAAACTTTCTGCGGAGGTTCTGGAAAATGTGGGAAATGTAAAGTTATAGCCTATGGAGAATTAAGTTCTAAAACTGCAGATGAATACAATTTGGCAGAAAAAGAAAATATCAGGTTATCCTGTATGGCTAAAGTTGAAGGTGATGTGAGTGTAGAACTCATTGAAAAAGAGGGGAACTTGAAAACTATAAATAGAGGTCATTGTAAGGATGTGGAAATAAGGAGCGGTTTTGAAAAACTGGAGCTATTTAAGAAGATTTCAGTAGATTCCAATGCAGACTATAAGGTGGTAAATTTAAATGTTCTAAAAAAAATGGGCCTGCTGAAGAAAGAAAAGCCGAAAGCAGTTCAAGGAATTCTATTTGAAAAAACTCTTTTGGATGTTGATGAGTACATAAAAAATATTCTGGGGGTCGCGGTGGATATAGGGACTACCGGTATATCTGCCTACCTTGTAAATTTAGAAAATGGTCAAGTGCTAAAAAGGGTTTCCGGTTTAAATCCCCAGACAAAATATGGTGGAGACGTAATTTCAAGAATAAATTATTCTATGGAAAATAAAGATGGAAGTGAAATTTTAAGCAGCTGCATAAGGGAAAAAATAGATTATATGATTGGAGAGCTAACACAAAAAGATTATCAGAGAAATAATATCTATAGAATTTCAATAGCTGCGAATACCACCATGCTTCATTTGTTTCTGGGAGTAAAAGCGGATTCCATAGCTGTATTTCCCTATGAGGCTGTATTTTTAAATACGCTGAATTTGAGAGCAGAAGAGCTTGATATACATATAAATGAACAGGGAATTGTAACAGTACTTCCTTCAGCTTCACCTTATATAGGGGCAGATATAATTTCAGGAATTACAGCTATAGATTTTCACAGAAAAACTAGGCCGTCTTTATTTATAGACATAGGGACTAATGGAGAAATAGTTGCCATATGCAGTGGGAAAATGGTAGCTTGTTCTACAGCGGCAGGTCCGGCACTTGAGGGAATGAATATTGACTGTGGAATGAGAGCAGAAGAGGGGGCTGTAGATAGTTTTGATATAAGTGAAAATTTTGAACTAAATTATACTACTATAGGGAACAGGGAAGCAGTTGGAATCTGCGGCAGTGCATTATTGGATATTGGGGCGGCTTTTTTAGAAAGAGGTATAATAACTAAAACCGGCAGGTTTAATAAAACACTCCCGGATAAAATCAGCGGCAGATTAGTAGAGAAAAGGTTCTACATAACAGATAAAGTATTTATATCACAGAGAGATATAAGGCAGATTCAATTGGCCAAAGGAGCTATATGCTCAGGTATGGAAATGCTTTTAAAAGAAATAAATATAGATATAAAGGATATAGAAGAAATAGTTATAGCAGGTGCCTTTGGATATCATATCAATGCAGAGAGTATAAAAAAGATAGGGCTTATACCAAAAGGTTTCAGAGGCAGTGTCAGCTTTGTGGGAAATTCTTCTGTAGAAGGAGCCAGGATGGTTCTTGTAAACGTGGATAAGCTTAAAGAAATGGAGGAAATAAGAAAAAATATAAGGATAGTAGAGCTTTCTGTAAAGGATGATTTTCAGGATTATTTTATAAAGGCGCTGAATTTTTAAAGGAGGTGAATAAATGGAATATGTTATTGATTTTAAATGTGTAACTGACAATGATGAGGAAATACCTGAAGAGGTAGTGCTGGATACCGGTGCCAATTTTCCACAGGTACATTATGATGGAGAAAGTATGGCAAGGCTTGCGCAGGCCATAAGAATATATAATAAAGATACTGTATCCATGGTACCCTTTTGTATGACTGTGGAAGCAGAAGCCCTTGGAGCACATATAAAAATGGGGGATAGGAAAAGGGGACCTAGAGTTTCAAATTATGTGTTTAAAAATATGGAAGATTTTAAGAAGATAAAACCAATTGATTTGAGCAAAGGCAGAATTAATCAGGTATTAAAAGCTGTAAATATTTTAAGCAGCAGTGGAGAGCAAACTGCATTAGCTGTCCAGGGACCATTTACTGTAATGAGTTCGCTGATGGATCCAAGGACGTTTTATAAAGCCATTAGAAAGGACAAAGCCAGCGTAGATGATTTTATGGAAGTGATTATAGACAGCATAGTATCTTTTGCAGAAGCTGGAATTGAAAATGGGGCAAAGATAATTTCTTTTGGAGATTCGGCAGGAACTTTGGATATACTTGGGCCCAGAATATATAAAAATTACAGCGGAAGATATAGTTATGAAGTCTTGAAAAAATTATATCCCAGATTGCAGGATGCCATTGTACATTTTTGTGGAATAACTTCGAGTTCCATGGATAAAGGCGGCTTTGTAACTTCTGAGCCCATTGAAGTGGAAAAGGGATTTACCTATGGAGAAGCGCTGAATTACATAATGGAAAATAGAAAGGATGTAAAAATAGTAGGCCATAACTGTATGAGGAAAACTCCAGCTAAGATGAAAACGTCTGTAGTTTGGAAGATAAATTTATAAATTAAAGGGAGAGGATATGAATGAGTATTAAAGAGGACTTGATAAAAGAATTGTCGGATTCCGTAGTGGACATGGAGGAAGAGAAGACAGTAAAAGCAGCTAACAAATGGGTAAAAAGTGGATTAAAGGCCTATGATGCCATAGATAAGGGATTGTCTGACGGCATGAATAGAGCGGGGGTCTTATATGAGCAGGAGGAATACTATATACCAGAACTTCTGATGTGTTCAGACGCCATGTATGCAGGTCTGGATGTGTTAAAGCCACATCTCAATAAGAGTGAGGAGGGTGATAAACATAAAGTGGTAATAGGAGTTGTAGAGGGGGATACCCACGATATAGGCAAAAACCTGGTGAAGATAATGATGGAAACTGAAGGGTTTGAGGTTATAGATTTGGGAAGAGATGTACCACCTATAGATTTTGTAAACAAAACAAAAGAAGTTGGAGCTGATATAATAGCACTATCTACTCTTATGACTACTACTATGGATGGAATGGATCAGGTTATAAAGTTGCTGAAAAAAGAGGGGATAAGAGATAGAGTAAAGGTAATGATAGGCGGTGGGCCTATTTCTCAAAGCTTTGCAGATAAAATAGGAGCTGATATATACACTACAGATGCATCTAAAGCTGCTAAAACCGCAAGAAAAATGTTTGCAAAAGGTGGTGTGATGAGTGAGAGATAAGATGACGCCCATGGAGAGAGCATCAGCCCTGGCAAAGGGAAAAGATGTTGACAGGCTATCCTGTAATCCCAATATAGCAAATGGAGTTGCCCGTATTTACGGTTGTAAAATATCTGACTTTAATACCGGCGGGAAAGCTATAGCTGAATCCCAGATAGCGGCTTATAGAAGGTTTGGCATGGATGGTGTGAGGGTATTTACCGATCTGTATGTTTGGGCTGAGGCTATGGGAGCAGAATTAGTGCTTCCGGAAGACAATACGGCAGATTTGTTAAAGCCGGCTTTAGAGGATGTTAAAGATATAGACAAGCTTAAAGTGGCAAATCCGTACAAAGACGGCAGACTGCCTGTTTTTATAGAGGCCATGAAATATTTGGTGGATGCTATTGGAAAAGAAGTACCCTGTTCAGGGGGTATAGTGGGACCATTTTCAAATGCTTTCTTTTTAATAGGAGTGGACAAGATGACGAGGCTTTTATTGAAAAATCCTGAGGCAGTTCATAAATTGTGTAAAATATCTCTTGAAAATTGTATAGAGTATACAAAAGTTATTATAGAAAATGGCCTTACGCCGACTATATCGGAACCTCTGGCTTCCTGTACGGTAGTAAATCCAAAACATTTCAGAGAATTTTGTGCTCCATACCTGAAGGAGCTTGTTAGATTTATAAAATCAAAGGGCTCAGGCTGTACGCTTCATATATGCGGAAATACGAAAAAAATATGGAATGATGTTGGCAGTATGGCAGAAGATGGAGTTACAGGTTTTAGTATGGACAATGTAGTAAGCCTTGCGGAGTGCAGCAGGACTATTGGAGATAAGATGAAAATACTTGGAAATGTAGATCCTTCCGGCATAATGTATGCAGGTACCAGAAATGATATAAGAAATGCAGTTGTAGAAGCTGTAGAGGAAGGGTATAATACTCCTAAAGGTTACGTGGTTATGTCAGGGTGCAGCCTTCCAGTGGAGACACCTTTTGAAAATATACAGACCATGATGGATACTGTAAGAGAAATAGGCTATCCAGTGAATGTAGAGAAACTGGAAAAGATGAAGGTAAAGTAGGTGGTTTTACATGTTGACTCCAAAAGAACGATTGAAGTTGGTTTTGAAAAAATCTAAGGTTGACAGACCGCCTTGTATATGTCCCGGCGGAATGATGAACATGGCAATAAGTGAGATCATGGATCTAACAGGATACAGCTGGCCAAGAGCTCACGTTGATGAGAAATTTATGGCGGAGCTTGCTGCGGGAATTTATGAATATGGAGGATTTGAAAATGTTGGAGTCCCGTTTTGCATGACTGTGGAAGCGGAAGCTATGGGTGCAGAAATTTCTCTTGGCAGCAAGATAAATGAACCCAGAGTTATTGAATATCCCATAAATTCCGTAAGCAGCTGGAAAGAATTGAAAAATATGGATATGAACAGCGGAAGGGCCAAGGTGGTTTTAGAAGCTATAAGAATTTTAAGAGAGAAAAAATTACCTGTGCCTATCATGGCAAATTTGACGGGACCTATAAGCGTTGCATCTTCTCTAATGGAACCGGAGATATTCTACAAGGAAATTATAAGAAAAAGTGAAGAAACCCGGGAGTTTCTAGAATTTGTTACCGATAATCTTATAGAATTTGGTAAGGCACAGCTGAAGGCTGGTGCTGATCTGCTTACTATATCGGATCCCAGCGGTACGGGGGAAATAATGGGTCCCAGGAACTTTAGGAACTTTACACTTCCCTATTTGAATAAAATTGTGGATTCCCTGAAGGAGTATACTGAGTATGGAATTATAGTACATATATGCGGGAGGCTGAGAAGTATATACCCTGAATTAAATGAGCTCCACAGTGATGCCATAAGTTTTGATTCCATCACCAGTGTAAAGCAGATATGCAGCAATGTTAAAAACAAAGCCATAATGGGGAATATGAGTACATTTTCTCTTGAAAATTCTAAACCGGAGTATATTAGAAAGATGTGTTTCAACTGTATTGAATCGGGAGTGGATATACTGGCACCTGCTTGTGGAATAGGTCCTAAAACACCACTTATAAACATACAGACCATGGTAAAGGCAGCAAAGGATTTTAAGGAATTGTATACTTCATAGCACTATATTTAAACTTTGAATCATAGGGGGAATTGATTTGAAAGATAAGTTTGTAATTGGAGTGGATCTGGGCGGCACAAAAATTTGTGCTGCCTTGGTGAGTTTAAAGGGCAGTATTATATATGAGAAGACAATTCCAACTAATGTGCAGGAAGGCGACGCGGCTATATTGAGTAATATGGCAGCTCTTATAGAGGGCATAATAAAAAAATGTGAATTAAGTATGAATGAAATAAAGGGTATTGGAATTGGCGCACCAGGACCTCTTAATTTAGTTAATGGTGAAATAATATGTACTCCTAATTTACCTTTTAAAAACTTCAATATTGTGAATCCATTGAGAAGTAAATTTAATGTTCCCGTCTATCTGGACAATGATGCAAATGCTGCGGCCATAGGAGAATACATGTTTGGAGCAGGAAGAGGCAGCAGAAATATGATATTTATAACAGTTTCTACAGGAATAGGGGCAGGAGCGGTGCTTAACGGTGATATATACAGAGGGAATACTCAAAATGCACTGGAAGTGGGGCATATGACTCTGAAAGAAGACGGACCTCTGTGCAATTGCGGCAACAGGGGTTGTGCAGAAGTTCTGGCATCAGGCACTGCTATTGCAAGAGAAGCAAAAAGGGTTGTAAAAGAGGGAACAGTTACATCCCTTTGTAAGTATAAAAATATAACTGCAAAAGAAGTTTTTAAAGAGGCAAAGCTTGGTGACCATAGAGCTAAAGAGATATTGAATAGGGCTTTGAATTATTTGGGAATATGTGTAGCCAATGTAATGAATTGTTTTGATCCGGAAGTATTGATAATAGGAGGTGGTGTTTCAGAAGGAGATAGTATGGTTATTGATGAGGTGAAAAGAGTGGTGAAGAAAAGATGCTTTAAAATTATAAGTGAAAACACTAAAATATGTAAGGCCGAATTGGGAACCAATGCAGGTGTTATAGGTGCAGCTGCATTGGCGATTTTGGAATCTAAAAAAGTATAGAAAATATTTTATAAGTGCAAAAATACCATTTTATAAGTAAAAAGCTTGACAAGATCAAGAAAATTTTACTTTTACTATGAAAAAAATGTTATTGTAGACTATCTGTTGCAGCTGAAGTAGAATTTTTAATTTGCCCACCGGTTTCTCTTAGGATTTCTTTTAATTTTTGGGAATCAAAGGAATCAGAATTTATTACCACTTTATAATTTGTGTTTTCAATTTCTCTTGAATTCCCATAACCTCCCAGTAAGGGGCTTCCCGAAGTACGTACTTTCTGAGACGAGTTACGTGAAAATCTATCGGAATTTATTACATTTGAAAAATTTATATCAGGTTCTAAGTCTGAATTTGCATTGTATAGATCTATGTAGTTATCATTTAAATCTACGATTGCATTTTGGAAACCTGCATTTTTTAATTTTTTAACTGCATCATTTGCATTTTTTATACCGTTGTAATAGATTTCAATTCTCATTTTAAAATCACTCCCTATAAAAGTAAAATTTTAAGTTTAGAATTATTTTTTCCACTTATATGAAAATTATTCAATGCCTTTATTTTAAGTGTCCTATTTTATATAGTTACATATTTATATATTGAGGTGATTTTATTGAAAGCGGATGCTGTATTTGAAGGTGGAGGAATAAAGGGAATAGGACTTATAGGTGCTGTATGTTATTTTGAAAAAATGGGATATAGGTGGAATAGATTTGCAGGAACTTCTGCAGGAGCAATTATAGCTTCTCTTCTTGCTGTTGGATATACAGGCGAGGAGCTTAAGAATATAATGATGAATTTAGATGAAAAGATGTTTTTAAAAAAAAAGGACATATGGAAAATATCCATGATTAAAAAGACCATTTCACTTTTTAAGGATAAGGGCATATATTCTACGGGAGCCATAGAAAAGTATATAGAGGAACTTTTGTTGAAAAAAGGCAAAGTGACTTTTGGAGATATAAGTACTGACAATAAGTCACCCCTTAAAATAATAGCATCTGATGTGACGAAAAAATCCATGCTCATACTGCCGGATGACTTAGTAAATTATGGAATAAATCCTATGAAATTTAAAATAGCTGAGGCAGTGAGGATGAGTATAAGTATTCCACTATATTTTAAACCGGTGAAGCTCTATTATGGAAATAAATACAGCTATATAGTAGATGGTGGATTACTCAGCAATTTTCCAATATGGATATTCGACACAAAAGATATTCCGGCTTGGCCTACTATAGGTTTTAAATTGACAGAAAAGAATGTCAACCATAATGAGTCCAAAAAGATGGATTTTATTTCATATCTGTTTGATATAATTGGGACTATATTTGATAAAAACGAAGAAGTTTATGTAAAAGATAAGTATGCAGTGAGAACGGTGTTTATTCCCACACTGGGTGTTAAAACCACAGAATTCAACATATCCAGGGATATGAGGTTGAAATTGTTTGAATCAGGCTATAAAAGCGCTCAGCGTTTTTTGCACCTCTGGGATTTTGACAATTATATAAGGGAGTATGTAGTTGAGAAATAAATTGTTGAATTATATTGTCATTGTGGTAATATTTATATATAATGTGGTAATATCTATACATGTAATGCTAAAAGGTTACAGTAATAAGGGGAGATAAGTATGAATTTTTATATTTATAATACTATGAGTAGAAAAAAAGAGAAATTTATTCCTGTGCATAAGGGAAAAGTTGGAATTTATACTTGTGGTCCTACAGTTTATAATTATGCTCATATAGGAAATTTAAGGACTTATATATTTGAAGATGTATTAAAAAAATCTCTTGAATATGATTCCTATAAAGCAAAACATGTTATGAATGTAACAGATGTAGGACATTTACAATCCGATGCGGATACAGGTGAAGATAAGATGCAGATAGGGGCAGAGCGTGAAAATAAAACCGTATGGGAAATTGCAAAATTTTACGAAGATGCTTTTTTTGAAGACTGCAGGAAACTCAATATAAAAAAACCTGATGTGGTCTGCAAAGCAACGGAACATATCCAGGATATGATAAATTTAATCAAAAGACTAGAGGAAAGGGGGTATACTTATATATCCAATGGAAATGTTTATTACTCCATTGACAAGTTTAAAGATTACAATAAGCTTGCGCATCTGAGTATGGAAGAGTTGGAAGCAGGGAGCAGAGTAGAAGTGGATGAAAATAAAAAGAATCCATTGGATTTTGTACTGTGGTTCACGAATTCTAAATTTAAAAATCAGATAATGCAGTGGGATTCGCCATGGGGAAGGGGATTTCCAGGATGGCATATAGAGTGTTCTGCTATGTCAATGAAATATCTTGGTGAAAGAATAGATATACACTGCGGAGGAGTGGATCATATTCCGGTACATCATACTAATGAAATAGCTCAATCAGATGCAGCAGTAGGCCATACATGTGTAAATTATTGGATGCACGGAGAATTTTTGGTTACAAGTGGGGGAAAGATGTCTAAATCGAGTGGAGAATTTCTAACATTATCAAAAATTGAAGAACATGGATTTTCTCCACTGGACTACAGATATTTTTGCCTTCAATCAAGATATAGAAAGCAGTTGATATTTAGTTACAGTGCTCTTAAGCAGGCACGATCTTCTTATAATAAATTGAGAGAAAGAATAGCTTCCATAATTTCATGCGTAAAAGAAAATGAAAGAGCTGATGAAAAATTAATAGACAGCTATAAATTAAAATTCAAAGAACAGATATTTGACGATTTAAATATGCCAAATGCATTTACAGTGCTGTTTGAAGTTATAAAGGACGATGGACTTACAAATAGAGAGAAAGAGATATTGATAAAAAGTTTTGACACTGTCCTTTCGCTGGATTTGTTAAAGACCGATAATAGCAAATTAGAGAATATAGATGAAAATTTAGTAAACAAATTAATAGCTGAGAGAGAAGAAGCGAGAAATAACAAAAATTGGTCTAAAGCTGATGAAATTAGAAATAAACTTAAGGATTTGGGCATAGAGATACTGGATTCAAAAAATGGAACCACGTGGAAAGTAAGAAGATAAATATTAATTTTATATAAAATTACATTTTACAATAGATAATTTTAAACATAGTAAAAACACTGTTCAGATAATTTGTATTATACTGCAGCAGTGTTTTTAAGTGTCAATTTCTAGTCTAAAATATATTTATAAAAAATTAATAATAAAATGTGATAATGAACTTTTCATATAAGTATAAATAAGTATACTAATACAGAGGTTATAATATGAAATGGTTTATTAATATACATAAAATTAAAAAAAGGACTATTTTACTACTTCTGGCTTTACTTTATATAACTGTATTAATTTGCTTTGGAATTATCTATTGGGATATTGCAAATGACTCCAATGGAGAATTTTTTATATTTCAGAATGATATAAATATAGATAGAAAAATAGAGATTTTTAAAAGGAATTTGAATATTGAAGTATGTAGTAATGAATTAAAAAACAGCATAAAAAGCTTATTATTGTCCAGTGAATATAAAAGGCCTGTTGCAAAAGTGGAAACAGTAGATGATTCGGTCATCTCTGTCAACGTGTTTTCTTTTGAAAAAGTTTTAGGTTGGGAGTGGGCTGATTATTATTACTTGCTGTTTAAAAATGCAGGGATCACCCATATTGCCGTAAAAAATTTAGGCCAAGATAAAATAAGTGGGGGATTTGACAGCTATAAAATAAAGGTGGATTTTTATAAGATGACTGAAGATTTAAAAGATTTTAAGGGTTATCCGGAAAGCTATGATGATGATTTTAAAAAAATATTTACCAAGTATATGTGGGTGAATGAATATCCATTACTGTACAATGAGTTTCCTGGAAAGGGTTATTTTTATTATCCGTTAAATTTTTATTTTCCAGAGCTTGTAAAAAACTCTATATCTTTTTTAGATGGCAGTCCTCTAGTACTTAAATCAATAGTAGATGAAAATCTTAAATACCCACTGTGGAATTTTATGTATTTCAGTGCAGTGACTATGACTACACTGGGATATGGAGATATTGTACCTAACTCAACTATAGTACGTATTTTAGTTATGTTAGAAACTGTATTTGGGGTGACTATCGTGGGCATGTTTGCTTCATGTTTATTTTGGAACAAGGAGTGACGTCTAAAAATTTTATATGCATATATGTCTTTTATAAGTTTTTTAGACGTTTTAAAGATGTAATTAATTTATAATTATCGTAGATTTAACATTAAACGAGGGTTTAGGGGGAAGTTAAGATGTCAAAATTGGTAGAATGTGTCCCAAATTTTAGCGAAGGCAGGAATGTGGAAATAATTGAAAGCATTGTAGATGAAGTTAGAAAAGTTGAAGGTGTAAAACTCCTGGACTATTCTTCAGATAAAGATCACAATAGATCTGTAGTGACTTTTTTAGGGGTTCCAGATGAAGTGGAAAAAGCTGCTTTTAATCTCATAAGAAGGGCAGCTGAACTTATAGATATGAGAAAGCATAGAGGTGCACATCCTAGGATGGGTGCCACGGATGTAGTGCCATTTATACCGATTAAGGATGTCACAACAGAAGAATGTGTAGAAATTTCACAAAGATTGGGCAAAAAAGTGGGGGATGAATTGAGGATACCTGTTTATTTATATGAAGATGCTGCTAGCTGTGCAGAAAGGAAAAATTTAGCAAATATAAGAAAAGGCCAGTATGAAGGATTTTTTGAAAAAATAAAACAGCCTGAATGGAAACCGGATTTTGGACCGGATGAGATAAACGTGAAGAGCGGTGCAACTGTTATAGGTGCCAGATTTCCACTTGTAGCATATAATATAAATTTGGGTACTGATGATGTGGAAGTTGCCAACGCCATAGCTCGAAAAATAAGATACATAGGAGGAGGACTCAGGTATGTTAAAGCTGTAGGTGTAAAGGTAACGGAGAGAAATATAGTACAGGTATCTATGAATCTAGTAAATTATGAAAAGACACCTATTTATGCTGCCCAGGAAATGGTCAAAATGGAGGCAAAAAGATACGGCGTACCTGTAGTAGGAAGTGAAGTTATAGGTCTAGTTCCAATGAAAGCTCTGATAGATTGTGCAGAATATTATCTTCAAATAGAAAATTTTAATATGAGCCAGGTGTTGGAATCCAGAATAAGCGGATAAAGTGATTCTTAGGTTCAGATGGAGTTTTCTAATAAGGAATGTTTTTCTCCACCTGAACCTTTTTTGGAAAATTTTCGACTGCTGCCGAAAATCCTTCCTACCTATTTGATATCTCTATTTTGAACTTTGTACTTTAATTTTAAAAGTACATTGATCTCATAATCATCCAGGGATTTTTTTAAATAGTTAATTCCAATGTCGCAGTAGTAATTTATATCTTCACAGAGGTATTTTTGAAAAATACAATTTAAATTTTCATCTTTAAGCATTTTTGCTCGTATCGCAGCTTTAATACTGTATACGAGTCCTATTTCATGTGGGCTTTTTAGCATTTCTGAATGAGTATGAGCAGCTTTTAAATAACTTAAAGCTGTATCGAATTCATTTTCGTCTATTTTAAGTAGAGACATAAATGCTTCTGCTACAGAACGCCCCCAAACTAAATCAAAATGGTTGTATATTTTAAGTGAGCTGCTAAAATACTTTTTTGCAAGAGCGTAATCCCCCATGTCAAAAGCTGCTTCACCTGCGTTTATATTGAATATTGCACTGGTTGAAACTACCTTTTTTCTCTCACATATTTTAATAGCCTTATTGTAGTATTCAATGGCCTGGGAGAATTTCATGGAATATCTTCTTATTTCACCTATATAATTGTAAGCAGCTGCTATATTTAGTGCATATTTATCTGATATGGTAGTGTTTCTTTCAAGTATATTTATGGATTTATTTAAGAGTTTTTCCGCTTCTGTATAATTTCCGCACATATTGTTGTAAAGGGCTTTTAACCTAAATAGTACGGCTTTTTCATTTTCATGACCTTCAGATATCGCAATGTTAAGTGCTAGGTTCACGTATGTAATCATATCTTTTACGTTATAGGCCTGGATACAATAATAGATCATTTGTTTATAGCCTTCAAGGGCATAGCTGGCATTTTTTATGTTAACTGACTTATCTATCATAACTTTTATTATAGAAGTACCTTCTTTGTATTTGCCTATTCGAATTAAATATCGTCCCTTCATGTGAAGAAATGTGATTTCCAGAAGGGTAATTTCTTTGGAATAAGCTTGATTTTCGATTTTATTCAAAAGTTTCTCTATTTTGCTCAGGCTATTTAGGGCTTTTTCATCACTGAAGTATAAATTACTGTATTTGGTGTTGCTGTAATAAAGTACCGGAAAAAGTTCATGGCTGAAGCTTAAATACACATTCAGACTTTTCATGCTGTATTTAAGTTCTTTTATATAATTACTGGCATTTGAAAAATGATATATTAATTTATAATAGGTATTCAAATCCTCTTTATTTCTGCTCAAGTTTTCTTCAAAAATAGTACCTATTTTATTGTGCAGTATTTTTCTTCTAGCAAGAGATTGATTTGAATATATAAATTCCCGCAGCTTTTGGTGAGTGAATTTTAAATTTATATTATCTTCATTTAAAGTTTCTGTGAGTATGAATTTAGCTTCCAGTTCCTCAAGCATGTCCATTATTTCTAATTCATCTTTGTGCATTAGTCTCACTAATATATAAAGAGGTGTTTCGTCAAAAAACATAGAGCATATATTTAAAATTTTTCTTCCATTTTCGGATATGTCAAGGTATCTACTTTTTAGTATATCCTGCATTTTGGAGGACATTATATTTATATTTCCATTAGATTTTATTATATTCATGTATTCAGTTAGAAAAAATAAATTGCCCTCTGTTTCACTGTAGATTTTCTTTATCATTTTTTTACTTAAATTGTAGTTAGGGAGGGCCTGTTTTATAAAGTCTTCTGTTTCCCTGTAATCAAGCCTGTACAATTCAATTATATTGAGTTTGTTGTGCATTTTCATGGATGTAACAAATTTATCTAATTCTTCATTTCTTTCTTTCCTGCAGGTGGCAAGTAAAATTATATTTTTATTTTCACTTAAGATTATGCTGCCTAATAGGGATAAGCTCATTGAGTCAATCCATTGAATATCTTCAAATACCAGTAGAATTTTTTTCATGGCACCGAGTTTCTTAAAGACATTTTCTATTGCATTTATAATGACTTCATATTTTAAGTTATTATTGTTTTCTATAAGTTTTAAGTCCATGGAATAATTTTTATCAAATTGAGGGAAAAAACTACCTATTATGTTTTCACATCCCTGTGGTAGATTTATCCTATCCAACTTAATTATTTCAGCCAAATTTGACATTATTGGATTCCAGGGTTTTAGTATATATTCTTTTTCAAATTGATAGCAGCAGGTTTCGAAAATATATACGTTATTTTCTGATACATTTTCCAAAAACTTTTCTTTGAGCTTTGTTTTTCCAATACCAGCTTCTCCTAGTATTAAAATGGATTTGGACTGTATATTATTGACGAATTTAAAATAATTGGTTCTTAAGGATTTTAATTCGTTGTATCTGCCAAAGAAGAATTTTTGGGCTTTTGAGTTATTGTTTATATGTCCCGTTTTATTTAAAATTTCATTAAATAATTTTTTTGTCTCCTTGGAGGGTTCTACATTTAGCTCCTTATTTAAAATTTCTGAAAGTTTATGGTATGTTTCAATGGCTTTATTTGGCTTGTTGTTATTCATTAAACTATACATTAATTTTCTATAGGATTCTTCATCATATTCATCGGTTTTTATCAACAGCCTACAATAATCTTCCATCTTGTCATAGTTCCTGTTTTTATTTTCTAGGTATACTTTTGCCTTGAGTCTATGTATGTATATCTGCTGAAGATAATCCCTGTATTGTAATAGCCAGTTTTGAAAACTTTCTGCATTTTTTACATAAAATCCAGATAGAAAAGGATCACTATACAATTTAATTTCGTCTTCATTTTTCAGGAAGTCAATTACATCAGATTTTATATTTATATTGTTATTTACCATAACTGTTGATTTTCTCGGAGATATCAATACTTCTAAATTAAATGTCTTTTTTATTTTGTATAAGGCATTTCTCAGATTTTTCTTTGCAATGCTTTCTTCTTCTTCAGGCCACAATAATCCAGCCAATTTTTCCCGTGTACATTCTTTGTTTACAAGTAAATAGCAAAAAAGAGCCTGTGCTTTATTATAGGGGAATAGGATCTTCTTATGGTTCAAAGTTACTTCAAAATTGCCAAACATTTTTACATTTATAAAGTTCACTATATATCCCTTCCTTCATTAAACAGGCCGTTTTATAGATACATATCCTTTCTGAAATACCCTACCGAAATATCTTAAATATATTATAACATAGTATTTAAATGAATTTAATTTTAGAGCGTCTTCAATATATAAAAAATATAAAATTTTTTAAAATTGATTTTAAACTAAAATTGACTTTTTAGAGATGTCCGGAATGTAATATATAATTGATAAGATTATTTTTTGATGATACTCAATTAACCTAATATTTAAATAATTGAATATCAATTTCATATATAAACAATTTAATCTTACGGGGAGGAGATATTATGATCGACAATGTTGATGTTAGTAAGGCCATGACTATAAAGCTAGACGATGAACTGCCTGAAATGCCTAAATTTGTAGAGGGGATAAGAAGAGCTCCGGACAGGGGATTTAATTTGACAAAATCCCAGACTGAAATTGCATTGAAAAATGCTTTAAGGTATATACCACCTGAATATCATGATAAGTTGATACCTGAATTTTTGGAGGAGCTGACTACAAGAGGAAGAATTTATGGATACAGATTTAGACCTGAAGGAAGAATTTATGGGAAACCAATTGAAGAGTATAAGGGAAATTGCATGGAGGGCAAGGCTTTTCAAGTTATGATAGACAATAATTTGGATTTTGAAGTTGGATTGTACCCTTATGAGCTTGTTACCTATGGCGAAACAGGAAGTGTATGTCAAAACTGGATGCAGTATAGACTTATAAAAAAATATCTGGAAGTTATGACTCGAGATCAAACACTTGTAGTAGAGTCAGGTCATCCTCTTGGACTATTTAAATCAAAGCCGGAGGCACCTAGGGTTACAATAACTAATGCACTTATGGTAGGCATGTTTGATAATGAAAAGGATTGGGAAGTTGCAGAGGAAATGGGAGTTGCCAATTATGGACAGATGACTGCTGGAGGTTGGATGTATATAGGACCTCAGGGAATAGTGCATGGTACTTTTAATACCCTACTAAATGCGGGAAGACTTAAACTTGGTATTCCAAATGATGGCGATTTAAGAGGTCATTTATTTGTGAGCTCTGGACTTGGAGGGATGAGCGGTGCCCAGCCTAAGGCTATAGAAATAGCAAAAGGTGTTGGAATAATAGCTGAAGTGGATAAATCAAGAATAGATACAAGGATTAAGCAGGGATGGATTAAAAGGTGCTCTTCAGATTTAAGTGAAATATTTAAAATTGTAAAGGATTACTTGAAGAGAAAAGAAAGCATATCCATTGCCTATTATGGAAATATAGTAGATCTACTGGAGTATGCAGTTAAAAACAATATAAAAATTGATCTGCTGTCGGATCAAACTTCTTGCCATGCTGCCTACGAAGGTGGATACTGTCCCCAGGGAATTAGCTTTGAAGAAAGGACAAGACTTCTAGCAGAAGATAGAGAAAAATTTCATGCTTTGGTAAATAAAAGTTTAAGACGTCATTTTGAATTGATAAAATCTCTAGTAGACGGGGGAACTTATTTCTTTGATTATGGAAATTCCTTTATGAAAGCTGTATACGATGCAGGTGTTAAAGAAATATCCAAAAATGGAACAGATGAAAAAGATGGATTTATATTCCCGTCCTATGTAGAAGATATAATGGGACCTCAGCTCTTTGACTATGGTTATGGACCTTTCAGATGGGTTTGTCTAAGTGGGAAGAAAGAAGATTTGGTTAAAACGGATAGAGCTGCTATGGAATGTATAGATCCAGATAGAAGATATCAGGACAGAGATAATTACAACTGGATAAGGGATGCTGAAAAAAATAAGCTGGTGGTTGGCACTCAGGCCAGAATATTGTATCAGGATGCAAAGGGAAGAATAGATATAGCTTTAAGATTTAACGAGATGGTTAGAAAGGGCGAAATAGGACCTGTCATGATGGGCAGGGATCATCATGACGTGAGTGGTACGGATTCTCCTTTCAGGGAAACTTCTAATATCAAAGATGGAAGCAATGTGATGGCAGATATGGCAGTTCAATGTTATGCAGGGAATGCTGCCAGAGGAATGAGCCTTGTAGCTCTGCATAATGGAGGTGGAGTAGGCATAGGAAAAGCTGTAAATGGAGGCTTTGGACTGGTGCTTGATGGAAGCTTCAGGGTAGACGGAATTATTAAGTCGGCATTGAACTGGGATGTTATGAGTGGAGTTTCAAGGCGTTCCTGGGCCAGAAATGAGCATGCTATTAAAACTGTAATGGAGTTTAACGAAAACAATGTCGGAACAGATCATGTGACTCTTCCATATCTGGCAGATGAAGAAGCTGTAAAAAAAGCAGTGGGTAAATATTTTAAATAAATATATACTTGCTATTAGCTTGAAAAATGGAGGTAATTATTATGATAATTAAAAATATAAGCTGTCTTGTCACTTGCGCAGGAAATTGTCCGAAAATAAAAGAAAATTTAAAGGATGCAGGTATAGTTGATGATGGGTATGTAATTGTAGACAAGGATAAGATAGTTGAAGTTGGCAGTGGGGATGGATACAAAAAATACCTAGATTGCAATAGGCTTGTAATAGATGGCAGGGGCAAAACAGTGACTCCTGGTCTGGTGGACAGCCATACACATGTTGTATATGTAGGTTCAAGAGAAAAGGAGCTTTCCCTGAAGCTCAAAAATGTAAAATATATTGATATACTTAAAGCTGGAGGGGGAATACTGAGCACTGTAAATAGTGTGAGAAAGACCCCTATAGAAAAAATTGAAAATGAGACAAAGGATAGATTGGATCGGATGCTTCTTCATGGAACTACTACTGTGGAAAGTAAATCAGGTTATGGACTGGATTTTGAAAATGAAATGAAAATGCTTCAAGTAAATAAAAATTTAAATAAAAAGCACCCTATGGATATAGTTTCCACTTATTTGGGAGCCCATGCTATTCCGGAGGAATTTAAAGATAATAGAGAAGGCTATATAGATTTTATGATAAATTCGGTGATACCATATGTAAGGGAACATAATATGGCAGAATTTATCGACTGTTTTTGTGAAAAAGGTGTATACACTGCAAGAGAGGCGAGAAAAATTTTAGAAGCAGGAAAAAAAGCTGGACTTAAAGCTAAAATTCATGCGGATGAAGTTGAATCTGCGTCAGCAGCGGAATTAGCAGGTGAAATAAGGGCAGTATCTGCAGAACATTTAGTATCTGCTTCTGATGAAGGTATCAAGTCACTGGCTGATAATAAGGTAGTTGCAGTACTTTTACCTACTACATCATTTTATCTGATGTTAAATAAGTTTGCACCAGCGAAAAAGATGATAGAAGAAGGGGTTATAGTAGCCCTGGCTACAGACTGTAATCCAGGTACTTCGCCTACGGAGTCTCTTCAGGCAACCATGACTTTTGCCTGCTTTGGACTTAAAATGCTTCCGGAAGAAATAATAAATGCCATGACTATAAATGGAGCAGCTGCAATTTCAAGAGAAAGTCAAATAGGCAGTATTGAAGCTGGGAAAAAAGCGGATATAACTGTATTTAATGCTAAAAGTCTAGACTATCTTATATATCATTTTGGAGTAAATGCGGTTGACACTGTAGTTAAGAACGGAGAAATTGTAGTAAAAAATGGAAAATTAGTGTACACTAATATAGTATAATATAACCGATTTTGATTGGAGAGGTAATCGATGTTACAGGATCTTAGATTAAAAGAATTTGTAGAGGAATTGGGATCAAGCTCGCCGGCTCCAGGAGGAGGAAGTATTGCAGCCCTTTCGGCCTCTCTGGCCAGTGCATTAGCTAGTATGGTATTTAACTTGACAATTGGGAAAAAGGACTACTTGAAATATGAGGATACAGTAAAGAATGCTATTGACTCTTCGCTGTATCAAGTGAATTTATATAGTAAAAAATTTTTAAATCTTGTGGAGAAAGATACAGAAGCTTTTCTGTCATTGATGAAGGCTTATAAAATGCCAAAAAATACGGATATGGAGATAGAATTAAGGAAAAATGCTATAAAGAAAGGTAATGATAGTTCTCTTGAAATTCCTCTTCAGGTGGCTGAAAGTGCCTATAGGCTGTATCCATATATATTTATTGCTGTAAATTATGGAAACAAAAATGCAATTTCAGATGCTGGAGTGGCAGCTTCTTTGGTAGAAACTGCAGTAGAAGGTGCTGTTCTTAATATAAAAATAAATATTCAAAATATTGAGGATAAAGATCATAAAGTGGATTTGAAAAACAAGTGTGATAATTTACTGAAAAAAAGCAGAGATGAAAAAGAAAAGATAATGAGAATTATAGAGAGTAAATTAGAATAACACTCAATTGGCAAATGGCAGAGATCATAAGGGGGAAATAAAGATATGAAAATTGTTACTTTGAAGGGTGAAAATCTTACACTGGAAGAGGTTATAAATGTTGCATATTATGATTATAAAGTTGATGTGACTGAAGAAGTTAAAGAAAAAATCAACAGGTCGAGAAGAGTAATCGACGGAATAGTCAGCAGAAATGATATAAAATATGGAATTACTACGGGATTTGGCAAATTTTCTGACGTGATCATAACGGGAGAAGAGTGCAAAACACTTCAGAAGAACTTAATAATGTCCCATTCATGCGGCTTTGGTCGAAAATTTCCCAAAGAGATAGTAAGGACGATAATGCTGTTGAGGGCGAATAATCTGGCAAAGGGATATTCCGGAATAAGGTTAAATGTTTTTGAAACACTTCTTGATATGCTAAATAGGGGAGTACATCCATCTATTCCTGAGAAGGGTTCTTTAGGGTCTTCTGGTGATTTAGCACCTCTTGCACATATGGTATTGCCTATGATTGGTGAGGGAGAAGCTGAATTTCATGGAGAAATTTTACCGGGAAAAAAGGCTATGGAAAAAGCAGACATACCTATAGTTGAATTAGTAGCCAAAGAGGGATTGGCCCTTATAAATGGAACTCAGGTGATGACTGCGGTTGGCTCCCTGGCATTATACAAGGCCATAAACCTTTTGAAAGTAAGTGATATTACAGCAGCTCTTACCATGGAAGCTTTAAGAGGAATAAGAGATGCGTTTGACTTGAGGACACATAAATTGAGGCCTCATAAAGGTCAGGTACAGACGGCTAAAAATATACTTGCTTTGATACAGGATAGTTCTTTCATAACTAATCAGGGGGAGCTCAGAACACAAGATGCCTACGCGTTAAGATGTGTACCACAGGTTCATGGAGCCAGCAAGGATGCTGTAAATTATGTTAAAGAAAAAGTGGAAATAGAAATAAATTCTGTTACGGATAATCCTATTATATTTGAAAATTCAGATGTGATTTCTGGAGGAAATTTCCACGGCGAACCTATGGCCTTGAGCTTTGATTTTCTTGGAATTGCAGTGGCTGAAATAGCTAATATATCTGAAAGAAGGCTGGAGAGACTGGTAAATTATCAGCTTAATGATCTGCCGCCTTTTCTCTCGAAGAACGGAGGACTTAATTCTGGATTTATGATTACGCAATATGCAGCAGCAGCTTTGGTATCGGAGAACAAGATACTTGCCCACCCGGCATCAGTAGATTCTATACCTTCTTCTGCAAATCAGGAAGATCACGTGAGTATGGGTACTATTGCTGCAAGGAAAAGCCTGGAAATCGTAAATAATACAGCCAGAGTATTGGCAACGGAATTGATGGCTGCATGTCAGGCCATAGATTTTAGAGACGGACTTAAATTGGGAAAGGGTACTCGAGAAGCATATAAAGCTGTTAGAAATAGGGTGAATTTCATAGAAAAGGATGAGATCATGTATAAGGATCTGGATAAATGTGAAGAGCTTATAACCAGTGGAGAGCTTTTAAAATTGGTGGAAAAGAAAATAAAAGTAGAAATATAATATTAAGAAATAAGGGGGATTGTATGTGAATCTATTGAGGAAAAAAACTGTGGAGGATTTTAGGGTTTCCGTGAAAAAAAGCGGGCTCAGAAAAAAATTGAATTATTTTGATCTTGCAGCTTTGGGAATTGGTTCTGTGGTTGGAACTGGTATATTTGTATCTACGGGGCAAGGAGCACAGTTGGCAGGTCCTGCTATTACAATTTCATTTGCCATAGCAGCTATTACAAGTGCACTTTGTGCACTTACCTATTCAGAACTTGCTACAATGTTTCCAGTAGCAGGGAGCACTTATTCTTATTGTTATGTAGCTTTTGGTGAGATTGTGGCATGGATTATCGGATGGAATCTAATGCTGGAATATCTTGTTTCTGGAGCAGCAGTCGCTTCTGGTTGGTCAGGAACTTTTGTTGGAGTACTGAAAGCCTGTGGTATTAATTTACCCTATCAGCTGACTAATTCTCCGTTGGCAGGAGGTATAGTGGATTTGCCTTCTATTATAATTGTGGCAATTATAACTTGGGTATTGTACATTGGAGTCACTCAGAGCTCTAAAGTAAATAATATTATAGTTGTTATAAAAGTGTTAGTGATATTTATATTCATATTTATCGGTGTAACACATATAAACCCTGCAAATTATCATCCTTTTGCACCTTATGGATTCAAGGGTATAATGTCTGGAGCCGCCATTATATTTTTTGCTTTTATAGGTTTTGATTCAGTATCTACTGCAGCGGAAGAAACGGCTAATCCCAAAAGAGATGTCCCTATTGGGCTTGCTATTTGTCTGGGATTGGTCATAGTATTGTATATAGCTGTTTCAACTATACTTACAGGAATGGTACCTTTTAAATCCATTGACTTAAATAATGCTCTTCCAGGAGCTCTTGCTAGAGTGGGCATTAACTGGGGATCTGCATTAGTTGGTGTTGGAGCTGTTGTTGGAATGATTTCAACTATTCTTGTAATATTATATGGGCAAATTAGAATATTTATGGTTATGGCAAGAGATGGACTACTTCCTGAAGTATTTTCTAAAGTGAATGACAAACACAGGACTCCGGGTACGTGTACTATAATAACTGGAATAATAACTGCTATAATATGTGGATTTTTCCCTTTAACTGTAATTATAGACCTATGTAATATTGGAACACTGTCAGCTTTTTTATTTGTGTCTATAGGAGTTATTATACTGAGAAAAACCATGCCTGATGTGGAAAGAAAGTTTAGATGTCCAGCAGTCCCATTTACGCCAATTTTGACAATAATATTTTGTCTGTATCTCATGCTAAGTCTTCCAGGTGTTACTTGGGTTAGATTTGCAATATGGACGGGAGCAGGATTATTGGTGTATTTCATCTACGGTATGAGGCACAGTATATTAAATGATGAAAAACGTACTCTTAAAAATAAAAGCTAGTATAAAATAAAAGTTTACTAAATTAAAATTATCTAAAAAGCACAGGTTTTGATTTCAAGTCAAAATCTGTGCTTTTTTAAAAGTTCAGAGATAAATTTTTTATTTTACATAAGATATTTACCAATGAAAATATTATGACAGCTGCTTAATTCACATTATAAATATTATGTAAATTAAAAACAATGTAAACCAAATAAAGTATATAATAAAAATAGAACATAAAAGGAGCTGATAAAATTGACCGAAAAATTATTTTATAAAGACGCATATTTAAAAGAATGTAGATCAAAAATAGTACGGATATTAGAAGAAGATGATAAAATAAAAGTGGTTTTAGATAAGACCATATTTTATCCAGAAGGTGGGGGACAGCCTTCTGATACAGGTACTATTGATGGCTTAAAGGTAAATTATGTATATGAGGACAATGGAGTTATATATCACTGTATTGAAGGTAAACCCAAAAATAAATGTGTAACCTGTAAAATTGATTTTAAAAAGAGATTTGATTATATGCAGCAGCATTCTGGAGAACACCTATTATCTGGAGTTATATTTACTTTATTCAATGGAAACAACAGAGGATTTCATCTGGGGGAAGATCATGTAACGGTAGATATTGATATAGAACCTATGGATGAGAACATGATAAACAGAATAGAGAATTTAGTAAATGAATGTATTTATAAAAATCGAACTATAAAAACTTATGTGGTTTCAAGGAAAGAAAGTTTGAAATTTCCTTTAAGAAAGCAAGTTAAGGAAGGTGTAGAAAATGTGAGGATAGTTCAAGCACTCAATATGGATTGCTGTGCTTGCTGTGGTACTCATGTATTAAGAACTGGTGAAATAGGTATATTCAAAATACTGAAGGCAGAAAAGTATAAAAAGATGACTAGAATATATTTTAAGTGCGGCAATAGAGCATTAGCGGATTTTCAGAAAGAACATAAAATAATTATGGATTTAAGCAAAGATTTTTCAACAGAGATTTTTCACATAGAAGACAGGGTGAATTTTGAAAAAAATGAAATTAAAGAACTTCTAACAGAAAACAAGGATATGAAAAAAACCCTAGCTAGGTATGAGGTAAAGAATATTATTAAAGATAAAACTTCGAATATAATTTTAAAGGGATATGATGATAAGAAATTTGAGGAAATTAAACTTATAGCTTCTGTTATTTTAGATGAGGAGTCGGAGAAATATATATTGATTTTGTATTCAAATATAGATAAGAGAATATTGTTTATAAATAATTTGAAAAATGAAATCAACTGCGGAAAGCTGTTTAAAGATAATATAAAAAGTTTTAATGGAAAGGGCGGCGGAAATGCTTACCAGGCACAGGGAATATTTTTAAATAATAATGATATTGCAAGCTTTTCAAATTTCCTGTATTCTAAAGTGGTATAATCAAATTTTAAGAAATTAGGTGAAATGTTTGTATTTTGATAATGTATTAAAAATAATGTTATCTATGGCTTTAATAGCACAGTTTTTTTTATCTTTTGTGAAAGGAAGATCCTTTAAAAAAGATTATGGAAAAAATATTGTAATACTGGAATGGAGTTCTGAAAAAAGAAAAGCCCTATCTTTGATTTTTATAGGACTTGTGATATATATAATTTACATATTGGTGACAGGTTATTTTTCAATGCTTTCTGTATTGATTGTTGCCTATATATTGGTTAGTGTTTATGATTTCAGCAAGATAAAAATAATCACTTCGAAGGGAATAGGTGAAAAGAGTTTTTATAGTAATGCATATTATAATTTTACTTACTGGGAAAATATTATTCAATGGAAATGGATGGAGAATAGAAAAAACATATTGATATTTAAATTAAAAAGAAAAAATAAGATAAAAACAAAGGATTGGAAGGTACTTCCTTCTGAAATAAAGGAGGTAGAAAAATGTTTTTCTACAAATGCTTTTACTTCAGAGGATCAAGATAACATTTAATAAATAGTTCTATTTTTACTGATGATTATTGTATCCATATATTATATCTTTAATTACTTCTCCACCTATTATCATTCCTGCTACAGGAGGCACGAAAGAATTGCTTGCAGGTATTTGACGCTTGGCAAGACATTTTCTAGAGCCCCCTATACAGACACAGCCTTCTTTGCAGGTTACCACTTCATCAATTTTAGGTTTTTGAGGAACTTCCTCGGAATATAAGACCTTTAATTCCCTTACCCCTCTTTTTTTCAATTCACGCCGCATTACCTTGGCTAAAGGACATATTTTTGTATCGTATATATCTGATATTTTAAATTGAGTCGGATCCATTTTATTTCCAGCTCCCATACAACTTATTACATTTATATTGTGAGACTTGCACCAGAGTACTAAAGATATCTTAGAAGATACTGTATCAACTGTATCCACTACATAGTCTGTATTATCTGGTATAATCTCATTTATATTGTCATCTTTTACAAATGTACGATAAGTTTCTACTCTGCAATTTGGATTTATGTCTAAAACTCTGTCTTTTAAGACATCTACTTTATATTTACCTATTGTATGAAAGTTGGCTTGTATTTGTCTGTTTATATTGGTTAGGCAGACAGTGTCATCGTCTACGAGTACTAGGTGACCTATACCACTTCTGGCAAGTGATTCAAGAGTAAACCCACCTACGCCACCTAATCCAAATATTACTACGGTACTTTCTCTTAATTTTTGCAAAGCCTTTGTACCAATTAACAGTTCAGTTCTTGAAAATGCATGTTGTTTCATTAAAAGATCTCCTCTTAACTATAAAATGTTGATGATTAATACCATATAAAATTATATAGTTTTAAATTCTTTTAAGCAATAGATTTTATATTATATACATTGAACTTAATCTAAAATTATGTATTAACTATTAATTTTTTACCAAACATTGAATAGTTTAGGACAATAAATTATAATTATATGTAATTGAATACAGCCCAGGAATATTGGAGGTGCTTTGATAATGAAAATAGGCTTGTGCCAGATGATGGTTTCAAAGTCAAGTAAAAAGGATAATTTAAAAAGAGCTCAATATATGATTCATGAAGCAGTGCACAGAGGGGCTGAGATAGTAGCTCTGCCCGAAATTTTTAACTGCTATTATAATCTCAAATATTTTAGAGAATATGCAGAAAGTTCCAGTAATTATGGTGAGACTTTAAATATGTTATCTTCTACAGCAAGGGAACTTGGAATATATTTAATAGGAGGATCTATACCTGAAATTGATGAAAAAGATAATCTATATAATACCTCCTTTATTTTCGATGAAAGTGGGAAATTAGCTGAAAAGTATAGAAAAATACACTTGTTTGATGTGAATATACAGGGCAAGATAAATTTTAAGGAATCCGATATTTTAACTCCAGGAAATAGAATGCCGGTGATAGATACAAGGTGGGGGAAAATAGGTGTAATTATTTGCTTTGATATAAGATTTTCAGAACTTGTAAGGATTATGGCACTTAAGGGTGCAAAAATTATATTTGTTCCTGCAGTTTTTAATATGACTACAGGCCCTGATCACTGGGAGACTTTATTTAGAAGCAGAGCTATGGACAACCAACTTTATATGGTGGGTATATCTCCAGCAAGAAACATGAATTATTCCTATGTTGCTTATGGAAAATCTCTTGTAGCAGATCCCTGGGGAAAAATAATAAATATATTAGATGAAAAAGAGGGAATACTAATATCAGAATTGAATTTAGATTATATAGAGAAGGTTAGAAGTTCTCTGCCTATTTTAAAAAATGTAAGGAAAGATATATACAGAAATGTATTGTTGTAAATTTTTAGGTTCAGATGGAGTCTGATTATGAAAAATGATTTCATCCATCTGAACCTCAGAAAAGTTTATCAAGACGTTACAATCAAATATTAAAATAAAGATGCGTTATTACAATTTTATGGTGTTGTCCGAGGAATTCATTTTTTCAACTATGCTGTACATATTAGTTATTTCACCTACAACAAGTTTTTCCTTTAAGCCATAGAAGTCAAGACAAGTTCCGCAACTATAAATATGTACTCCTTTTTCTTCTAATACTTTTAAATTATCTATGGAATCAGAACCTTCTGTGGTCAATTTGACTCCTCCATTTAAAAATATTAAATCAGTTGGTAAATTGTTGCTTTCAGTCAATGCATACAAATAGCTCTTTATTAAAATTGCTCCAAGTTTGTCATCGCCAAGCCCCAGTTTATCATTGGATATGACTATAGTTAGCTTTCTATCATCGAAATTCATTGGTTGACAGCTATCTGCATTCTTTGTAATAGTTATATAATATAGATTGTCTTTTTGTTTTGCCTCGCTGACAAAACCATTACTCTTTGCGAATTTTAACAGATTACTTTTAGAAACGTCGTTGTCTACAATGACAGTAGCAGTTCCTTCTTTTATTGAATCAAAATACTTTTTGGTGTTTATCACCGGTTGAGGACACTGTAAACCCTTGCAGTCTATTATATGTTCCATTAACGTACCACCTTTCAGAATTTATATTATTAGAAATTAAAATTTGCTCAAATAAATTATAGCATAGGGTAAATACATATATTATATTTTTTATCAATATTAAATTGTACAACTATAAAAAAATATTATATTTATGTTAATTCATACTATTCAGAATATTTCAACTTATACAGTACAATTTAAAATTTGTGTTATCATGATATACGATATTTATGTATATTTGTTAGAGGACAATAGAATAATATATCGAGGAAGGATTTTTGTGATGAAAGAGTTTATTTTTAATTTTACATTTATTTTTCAAATATCAGTTTTTACAATCACAATATACTATTTAGTACTTTCTTTATTTGGACTCTATAAAAAAAGAGATGATGGTGCCAAAAATTGTGCGCCCAATCATACTTTTGCATTGTTAGTGGCAGCTCATAATGAAGAGATGGTTATTGCAAAGATAATAGAGAGCTTAAAGGAGATAGATTATCCTAAAGATATGTATGATATTTTTGTAATTGCGGATAATTGCGATGATAGTACTGCTGATATAGCAAGAAAATATGGTGTAAATGTATATGAAAGAAAAGTTCCCGATAAAAGGGGGAAGGGATATGCCCTTGAATGGATGTTCAATAAGATATTTAAAATGGATAGAAAATATGATTCTATAGCTATTTTTGATGCTGATAACTTGGTTTCAAAAAATTTTCTAATGGAAATGAATTATAAACTGAACAAGGGATACAAGGTTGTTCAGGGCTATGTTGACAGTAAAAATCCAAACGATTCATGGATAACAGGTTCTTATTCAATTTCATTTTGGACTACAAATAGGCTCTTCCAGTTGTCTAGATCAAATCTTGGATTGTCAACTCAGATTTGTGGAACTGGTTTTTGTATGGATACAGACATTCTCAGGGAACTGGGATGGGGCGCAACCTGCCTGACTGAAGATTTGGAATTTACCTGTAAATTGGTTTTAAATGGACACAAAGTTGGCTGGGCTCATAATGCAGTGGTATATGATGAAAAGCCTTTGACATTAAAACAGTCCTGGAATCAAAGAAAAAGATGGATGAAGGGTTTCACTGATGTTTCCTCTAGATTTTTCTTTAAGCTTATAAAAAAATCTATAAGAGATAGAAGTTTTACATCTCTTGATTGTGCGATATATACTATACAACCTTTTATAACATTGTTGATTGGTTTATCAGCTTTAATAACTATTTTACAGAACAATAATGAACGTGGCTTAAATATATTTGTCATAAATTCACTGTTTCTGCCGGCTTTATGGAAGATATTCAGTATATTTCAATTTTTGATTACACCTTTTATAATGACCTTAGAATGTAAACTTTCTAAGAAAATGTTTTCTGTATTTGCATTATATTCTCTAAACATAATAGTACTTTCGTACATCTTTGGTTCTCCTACTTTTTTAGAAATGCTGCTTGGAAATATAGTATACCTGCTGATATTCGTATCCTTTATATCTTTTAACTGGGGTAAAGAGCCTCTTAAGATGTTTATATGGTATTTGCTCTATGGAATATACACTTTAACATGGATACCGATAACAATACAGGGAATATTGGACAAGAATAATAAGGAATGGGATCATACTAAACATATAAGACAGATAAGCATACAGGAAATGGAATAGGAAGAAAATCCTCGGTGATATATCATTGAGGATTGTTTTTTAATTTAAATAAAAATTTAAAAGCTGTGAATTGTGCATTGATTAAGAATAAGGGTGATGAATTATGATAGAAAGATTACAAAAATACATGTCCTATTGTGGTGTAGCTTCAAGAAGGAAGTGTGAAAATATAATATTACAGGGAAGAGTAAAAGTGAACGGCATTACTGTAAATAAATTAGGTGTGAAGATTGATGATAAAATGGATGTAATTTCTGTAGATAATGTGATAATAAAAAAGAGGGAGAAAAAAATTTATATATTGTTAAATAAGCCAATAGGATATGTTTCTACAGTTAAAGACGATAGGGGAAGAAATACGCTGCTGGATATTGTAAAGGTAAAAGAGAGGATTTATCCAATAGGCAGATTGGATTATAATACCTCGGGGCTCATAATATTAACTAATGACGGAGAAGTGTATAATAATATAGCTCACCCTAAGAGAGAACGAAATAAGGTATACATTGCTACATTAAGAGGCATACCATCTAATGATGCCATAGAAAAATTTAAAAATGGATTGGACATAGGTGGATATATAACTGCTGCCGCAAATTTTAAAGTAATTAATGCAAATAAAAATAAAAACGAGTCGAAAGTTAAAATAGAGATACATGAAGGTAAAAACAGACAGATAAGAAAGATGTGTGACAAGATAGGTTGTCCTGTACTAAAATTAACTAGAATAGCCATAGGAGATATACAGTTGGGAGATTTAAAAGAAGGAAGTTGGAGATATTTGAATAAAGAAGAAATAAATTATATAAAAAAATAAAAATGCAAATATGACAAATACTTATAAATAAAATAGATAAACAATTGAAAGATGTCTTGATAATCTAATCAATAGATGGTAAAATGAAACAAATATTGCAAAATAGATTGAGTGTGGATAGAAAGGAATGAATGAAAATGGAACAGGTTAATAATCAAGATTTAATAAGGACAATTCAAATTAAATTCCCAAGATTGAGTAAAGGTCAAAAATTAATAGCCGAGTATATCTTAAAGCATTATGACAAAGCAGCATTTATGACTGCTGCAAAATTGGGTTTAAATGTAGGTGTAAGTGAATCAACGGTAGTTAGATTTGCAAATGAACTGGGATTCTCAGGATATCCCAAATTGCAGAAATCCCTTCAGGAGCTTATAAAAAATAAACTTACCACTGTACAGAGAATAGAATTGTCAAATGATTTTGTAAGTCAGGAGAGCCCTTTAAAAAGTGTTTTAAAATCTGATATGGAAAATATAAGAGCTACCCTGGAAAAAATAAATCATAAAACTTTTGATGATGTAGTGGACAGTATATTTGAAGCTCAAAAAATATATATATTGGGCCTTAGAAGTTCTACTGCAATTGCAGATTTTTTAGGCTTTTATTTGAATTTAATATTAGATAATGTGAAGGTGGTTGGATATGGAATAAGTGATATCTTTGAGCAGATGATAAATTTAAAGGAAGGAGATTTAGTCATAGGAATAGGATTTCCTAGATATGCGGTGAGAACTATTGAAGCACTGGCCTTTGCTAAGAGTAGAAATGCTAAAATAATAGCTATTACTGACAGCTTATTGTCACCTCTTGCAGCTAGATCTGATTATACATTAATTGCTCAAAGCAATATGGCTTCGTTTGTAGATTCATTGGTAGCACCTTTAAGCGTAATCAACGCATTGATTATTGCTGTAGGATTACGAGAAAAAGAAAAAATATCCTCTACATTTTCAGATTTGGAAGATATCTGGAAAGAATACCAGGTTTACTCATTTAAAGATCAAAATTAGCTAAAATTAGGAAAATTGAATAATATGCAATAATTTATTAAATTATTAAAAGATTTTATGTAATTTTAAGAAGGAATTTTGAATTTTATATAGAATACTTTTATATAAGATAAATTAAAAATGTCTTAATTCTGTAATTTAATAAATAAGTGATTAATAATCACACAAGGAGGGTGTTACCACTTATGACTGATGAGAAAGTACAAAATTATGTCAATGGAGTAATTGAAAAAGTAAAGGCAAGAAATTCAAACGAGCCTGAATTCCTACAAACAGTAGAAGAAGTTTTAGGATCTATAGGACCAGTATTTGAGAAGCATCCTGAATATATGGAACAAAATCTTTTGGAAAGATTCTGTGAACCTGAAAGACAGATAGTTTTTAGAGTTCCCTGGGTAGATGACGATGGCAAGGTACAGGTCAACAGGGGATTTAGAGTCCAATTTAATGGCTGCATAGGACCATATAAAGGAGGACTTAGATTTCACTCATCTGTTTATATAGGCATTATTAAATTTTTAGGATTCGAACAAATACTCAAAAATTCACTTACAGGCCTTCCAATAGGTGGAGCTAAGGGTGGTTCTGACTTTG